>NZ_JBXTEF010000001.1:0-17532 GCF_057495195.1 Cysteiniphilum sp.
AATTTAAATTTTAATATCTGGTGCATTTTGCTTATGGCATTAGGTACGCAGTGGTATATCTTATTTAATGTGATTGCCGGTGCCTCTGCTATTCCATATGAGTTAAAAATGGCAGCTAAAAACATGCAATTAAAAGGCATGGTTAAATGGTTTAAATTTTTATTTCCTGCCGTGATGCCGTTTTATGTGACAGGTGCGATTACTGCTGCCGGTGGTGCTTGGAATGCCAGTATTGTTTGTGAGTATATTAACTGGGGAAAAGACTCGGTGATTACGGCCTCCGGTATTGGGGCTTATATTTCTGAGCAATATAACGCACCAGGAGATCATACTGCTAATATAGCCCTTGGTGTGGTCGTGATGTGTATTCTAGTGGTACTGACCAATAAATTGTTCTGGCGCAGACTATATAACTATGCAGAGAAGCGCTTTAGCATGAATATGTAACTCTAGTACGAATGAGTTAAGCACTTGAAAGTGTAAAAACTTAAAAGATAGAAAAATAAAAAGTAAAAACAACGGTGAGTAATTGTAATGGCAATTGAAGCAATCAGTAAGATAAAACCAACCACAAATAAAATCATTTTAAATGTTGGTAAAGTTTCTAAAGCATTTAAAAAGGCAGATCGCCAAGACTTGGTGGTATTGGATCACGTTGATTTTTCGATGAAAGAGGGCGAGATTGTCGCACTCCTGGGTAAGTCAGGCTCAGGTAAGTCAACCCTTCTTAGAATTATTGCCGGATTAACAGCGCCAACAACTGGTGAGGTGGTATATCGCGAGAAAAAAGTCTCAGGACCCGTGCCAGATATCTCGATGGTCTTTCAAAGTTTTGCACTCATGCCGTGGCTTACTGTGTTGCAAAATGTAGAGTTAGGTCTTGAAGCACGCAATATAAATGCTAAAGAGCGCAAGGAAAAAGCGCTCAAAGCGATTGATATGATTGGTTTAGATGGATTTGAAAATGCGTATCCTAAAGAGCTTTCAGGTGGAATGCGTCAACGTGTTGGTTTTGCACGTGCTCTAGTGTTGCAACCTGATCTGCTGCTGATGGATGAACCGTTTTCAGCACTTGATGTATTGACTGCTGAGAACTTGCGTGAAGATTTGCTTGAGCTGTGGGAAAAAAATGATGCGATGAAGGGCATTTTATATGTCACACATAATATTGAAGAGGCGGTATTAACAGCGGATAGAATTATTATTTTTGGTAGTAACCCCGGCTTTATTCGTGGTGAGTTGAAGGTTGAGTTACCACATCCTAGAAACTCAAATGATGAGGCGGTTGGAGATCTGATTGATGAAGTTTATCGAATGATGACAACGGCAGAAACACGTGAGTTAACAGAGCGTATGAATAAGCGTAAAGCACTTACTATCGGTTATCGCTTACCGGATGCTGAAGTCTCTGAATTAACAGGTCTTTTAACCGAGATGGATGATCTTCAAGCCAAAGGCTCAATCGACTTACCAGACTTGGCGGATCATGTGCGTTTGGATATTGATGATTTATTCCCGATTATTGAAACATTATCCGTACTGCATTTGGCGAGTGTTTCTGACGGGGATATCACGATGACAGCATTAGGTAAGCAGTTTATGAATGCTGATATTGAAGAGCGTAAAGTGATATTCTCTAAATTGCTAGTGCAGCATATTCCATTAGCGCGCCATGTCGTTAAAGTGCTAAAAGAACGTCCAAATAAGAAAGCACCTGAATCACGCTTCTTATCAGAGCTTGAGGACCATTTGAGTGATGATGAAGCAGCACGTGTATTTAACACCTTTATCGGTTGGGCGCGTTATGCTGAGATTATTGAATATGATGCGGCTCTTGGTGTATTAAATCTGGATGAAACCAATACATAAACTAAAAACTTGATCTAAATCAATAATTCAAATAATTATCATTTCTTTTGCTTGTTTACCCTCTACATTTAATATCTATGCGTTAATCTGTAAAAAATAAGAACATTTGTTCATTTTTGGAAGTGATTTTTAGATAAAAGATAAATTCAATCAGGGGGTTATATGCAAGATAAAAATAATGCATTAAATGCGAAGCTAGGCGGTGGTTATGCTTGGCTTGTATGGGTTTTAGGGGTTTTGTTTGTAATATTGCTTTTTGCGATGCAAACAGGTTACGCAATTTCAAGTCCTTATTTGCAACATAGTATTGGCTTAAAAATAGCAGAGATTGGCATTGCTGCTTCAATTTACACATGGGTATTTGCTGTCTTTCAATTTTTGGGTGGGGCATTATTGGATCGCTTGGGCTTGAAGAAAGTATTTACGGCAAGTGTCCTTATCTTAACGATTGGTATCTTTGTTTTTGCCAACGCGCATAGCTTTGGCACGTTGATTTTATCGCAGGTTCTTTTAGCCATTGGCGCATGTACTGGCTTTGTTGGTGCTGGGTTTATCGGTGAGGATTGGTTTGGTCCAGCAAAGTTCAGTGTAATGTTTGGTGCCGTTCAAGCCATCGTTTCATTGTTTTCAGGCTTTAGTCAGGGATTGTTGAATTTTGTGTTAACTTCAAGCAATTGGCGTGGTGTTTTTGATATCTTTGGTATTGTTGGCATTGCTTTAGTTGTGTTGTTCTTAATTTTTATGAAAAACAGAACGGCGATTGATAAGTCATTGCATCAAAAACCATTAGTGGCTGATGTGGTTAGCAGTATCTATGATGTGGCTAAGAGAGGGCACGTTTGGCTTGCTTGTATTTCAGGCGGTATTTCTTTTGCAGTTGTCTTGGCACTTGGATCAATATGGTTACCAAAAATAATTACGGCTCATGGTGTGAGCATTTCAGATGCTAATATTTGTACGAGCTTGTTATGGATAGGCTTGGCAGTGGGCAGCATTATCGTAACAAAATGCTCAGATTTACTTAAAGGTAGAAAACTTGTAATGCTTATCACCAATATTGTGGCACTCGTCAGCTTTGCTATGTTGTTATACATCAACAGCAATAATGTCGCACTATTATTTATCGTGTCATTTATTTTAGGTTTTGCCAGTGCGGGACATATGTTGGCGTTTAGTACAGCAGCAGATATTGTTCCCGTACATGAAATTGGTGCAGCAAGCGCTTTAGTTAATGGCGTTATGTTTATTGCCAGTGGTCTATTGATTGCTATTCCTGGCTTAATTGCAAACCCTAATCTATCACCTATGCCAATGATGCAGCATATGTTTATTTTATTTGTGATTCTTTTAGTGATCGCAATTATTGTCAACTTTATTATTAAAGACACTTATTCAAACGCTTAGAAACGCATAGTTTTTCAAAAAATAAGTAAAAACAGCTGCGTTACAGGTAAAGGTAATCGCAGTACTAGTAATAAATTAAGATAAGAAATCAGGAGACTAATCAAATGACAATTAAAGCAATACGCGGACAAATGTTTGCCTATGTTGATGATCCATTTATCAATAATAATGATGAGGCTTACAAGCTTTATAACGATGGTTTAATGCTTATTGAGAATGGCAAAATAAAAGCAATTGGCGAATATCAAAACTTATGTCAATCCTTAACTGACGACATCGAGTTAACACATTATCAAGGTCGCTATGTCATTATGCCGGGCTTTTTAGATACGCATGTCCATTACTCGCAAATTCCAATGATTGGTGCCTATGGTAAGCATCTTATCGATTGGCTAAATAATTATACTTTTGTTTTTGAGCAAACACTTGAAGCAAAAGAGGTATCGGTCAATGTGGCGCGCAACTTTTTAAGAGAGTCTATTCGTAATGGTGTAACCACTTCCTTTGTTTATGCCACGGTTTATAAAAGCTCAGTTGATTCACTCTTTGCTGAAGCCGCTAAAATCAATATGCGTATTGGGACTGGCAAGGTATTGATGGATAGAAATGCCCCTGAGCATTTAACTGACACACCAGAGAAAGGTTATAAAGAAAGCGAAGAACTTATTCAAAAATGGCATGGCAAGCATCGCTCGATGTATGTAGTGACGCCAAGATTTGCACCAACGAGCTCGCCTGAGCAGTTACAGGCAGCAGGTGACTTATGGAAAAAATATCAAGGGACTTATATGCAGACGCATTTATGTGAAACTGTTGATGAGATTGAATGGGTAAAATCACTTTATCCTCAAAGAAATGGCTACCTTGATGTCTATCATCATTATGGTCTAACGGGTAAAAGAGCGATTTTTGGACATTGTATTCACTTGAATGATCAAGAATGGCAATTAATGGCAGATACCGACTCGTCAGTATCACACTGCCCAACATCAAATATGTTTCTAGGCAGTGGATTATTTGATATTCGTAAAGCCTATCGCAATAAAGACAATCCAGTGCGTGTTGGGTTAGGGTCTGATTTGGGTGCTGGTACATCGTATTCACCTTTGCAGACACTAAATGAAGCTTATAAAGTAGCACTTCTAAATAACTGTTCATGGCTTGATTCTTATCATGCCTTTTATCTGGCAACTCGCGGATCAGCGAAATCAGCTCATCTTGAGGATACGATAGGTTCATTACAAGTAGGGCTTGAAGCTGATTTTATTGTACTAGATCTTGAATCAACACCGTTTTTGAAATTCAGAAACCAGTATGCCAAAGATTTAAAAGAGGCATTATTTGTACAGATGATCTGTGGCGATGATCGAGCCATTCATGCCACGTATATCGATGGTGACTGCGTTTATAAAATTGATGAGCAATACCCTAAGGGCGTGTTCTTAAATAGGGCAGCATTCTTAAATGAGATTAATCATCAAACGGAAATAGTTTAGATCACCTTTAAAGAGTTAAGCATAATTAAAAAACAACAGAAAGTGATGATTACTGGCATTGGCTTTAGTTGTTTACGATCTTGAACCAGTACGATTACAAACCAGCTGACCATACCCCAAACAATACCTTCTGATATTGATAATGTCAGTGGCATAAGAATAATCGTCATAAAAGCAGGGATGGCTTGTGTTAAATCATCCCAATGAATCTGTTTAACAGAGCACAGCATAAAGCTACCAACAATCACGAGTGCTGGCGCAACCACAAAAATTGGCACCATCATGACTAAAGGTGCCAAGAATAAGAAAGGCAAAAATAATACGCCAACAACGACAGCGACTAATCCAGTGCGCCCACCTACAGAGATACCTGTGATTGACTCAACATACACAGAGGTTGGTGAGCTACCCAAAAGACCAGAAGAGGCTGAAGCAAATGAGTCCACAATCAGTGACTTTTTAATGCGAATCGGTTGACCATCTTTATCAAACCAGTTGGATGCTTGTGCTAAGCCGATTAACGTTCCTGTGCTGTCAAAAATATTAATAAACAAAAAGGTGAAAACTGCTGGAATAATAGCAATCTTAAAGCTACCCAACCAATCAATTGAAAAGAATAGTGAAAAATCAGGCAGTGAAAATATGTGATTTGGAATGTGCATGATAATGTGATCACCAAAGAAGCGCCCAACAGGAAAAGAAATCACACATCCTAAAATGATCATCAGTAAAATAGCTGCTTTAAAGCGACAAGCTAAAAAGATAATAAGTGCAAAAAAGCAGATTAAGAATATGAGCGTTTCAGCGGTTAATGGCGCGATTTCTAATAAACCTGAAGGTGCTTGATGGATAAAGCCTGCATTATAAAAACCAACTAAGGCAATAAATATGCCAATGCCTGCGCCAATGCCGTGTTTAACCCCATCAGGGATCCCTGCAAGAATTTTGGTGCGGATATTGAAAATTGCCAATAAAGCAAATATAACCCCCGACCAGAACACTGCACCTAATGCCACTTGCCAAGGAATGCCCCATGCTTTAACAATGGTATAGGTGAAAAATACATTCATACCCATCGCAGGGGCAAGTGCATAAGGGTTTCTCGCGTAAATGCCCATAGCAATAGAGGCAAATGCTGAGATGATGACGGTACTTGTTACCAAAGCATTCTCAGGCATACCTGCTTGAGAGAGAATTTTAGCATTAACAACGATAATATATAGCATTGCTAGGAATGTCGTGACACCTGCAATAAGCTCGGTACGTAGGGTGGTGTTATATTTAGTAAACTCAAAATAGCGACGTAAAAAATGTAAAAAATTCATAATGGATTAAAGCTGGGTTCCCAAGCGCGCTATTGTAGCATGAAATAAAAAACATGCTATTGTAAAATCTCATTGATTCAAGACGCGAATTGCTTCAAATAAAGCGTAAGTATTTTGCGATGCTTTAAGGTACAATCTCATTGATTATAGAGTTGTTATAAGGAGTATTGTTAAATGCATTTTCAAATTAATCCATCCATCTTGTCAGCAAACCTTGCGCATTTAGGTGATGATGTTAGAAAAGTATTAAAAGCGGGCGCTGATAATATTCATTTTGATGTGATGGATAATCATTACGTCCCTAACTTAACATTTGGTTCAATGGTCTTAAAGGCATTGCGAGATGATGGTATTAATGCTGGCATGGATGTGCATTTAATGGTTGAGCCTGTTGATGCGATGATTGAGAGCTTTGCAAAAGCGGGAGCGACGAGTATTGTCTTTCACCCTGAGGCATCAAAGCATATTGATAGAAGCCTTGATTTAATCAAATCCTTTGGCATTGATGCCGGTCTTGCTTTAAATCCAGCAACGTCTGTCAATGTATGTGAGCATGTGCTTGAGAAGATCGACAGACTACTCATCATGACGGTAAATCCGGGGTTTGGCGGACAAAGTTTTATCGATGCGATGTATGATAAGATAAGCACAACAGCGCAATGGATTAAAGAACATAAAAGCGATATTTTATTAGAAGTTGATGGTGGGGTGAAAGTCGATAATATTGCCAAAATTGCAAACTGTGGCGCTCAGGCATTTGTCGCAGGATCAGCAATTTTTAATGAGAGAGATTATAAAGAAATTATTGATAAAATGCGCCAACAATTAGGCTGAGTAACCAGCCATCAAAATGGCTGTATAACAAGCACAATAAAGCCAGTAATCACATTGAATAGAGGGTGTGAATAATCTTTTTATTTTTTTAGCAAAAAAAATTATTTACAGTGAAATAACTTGCTGTTACTTTATGCAAAATTTTTAGCGGTCTTGATTTTTAGCACTGATTCAAACATGAATTTAATGCTTAAAATCAAATACGTCTGATGAAGATCGGACATTGTTTAATTGGCACAAAACGGGAGTTTACATGGCCTTTAGTGAATAAGGCGCACATGAGTTGATTGCTTACGTGCGCTTTAGAAATATACAGGAGAAACCTTATGTTTATAGAGACAACCGAGTCTATCGAATTGCCAGATCTGGCAGTTGGCAATTTGCCACAGCATCACATCGTTCAAGATGCACTTCCCAAGGATCATTTTATTACCAAAGATGGCATGCGTTTTGCAGGCTATCATTTGATTGCTGATTTTTGGGGTTGCAGTAGAATCAATGAGCTTGATTTGATGGAGCAAGCAATGCGTGATGCAGTGATTGCAGCAGGCGCAACTTTGTTGCATATTCATCTGCATCACTTTACGCCTAATGGAGGTGTTTCAGGTGTTGCGGTTTTAGCAGAGTCACATATTAGTGTACATACATGGCCTGAATTTGGCTTTGCTGCATTTGATATTTTTATGTGTGGTGATGCCAAACCTCATGAGGCGATTAAAGTGCTAAAATCAGCATTTAACCCGCAAAATGTTTTGATTGATGAGCTGCAACGTGGCAATGAGGACTTGGTCTGATGTCTCAGGTATTTCAAGAGACCTTGCATAAAGGTTATGGACAAAGTTTAGAGGTGCAAGATGTATTGTTTGAGCATAATACATCGCATCAACATTTAATGATTTTTAATAATCCTGTATTTGGGCGTGTAATGACATTAGATGGCGTCGTGCAAACAACGATGGCTGATGAGTTTATCTATCATGAAATGTTAGTGCATGTGCCTGTGTTTGCGCATGGCGACATTAAAAAAGTACTTATTATTGGTGGTGGTGATGGTGGCATGTTGCGCGAAGTATTGCGTCATAAAACCGTAGAGTTAGTAACGCTTGTTGAGATTGATCAAGCAGTTATTGATATGTGTCAGCGTTACTTCCCGATGCATTCACAAGGTGCTTTTGATGATAAGCGTGTAAATGTAGTCATTGACGATGGCGCTAAATTTATTGAGCAAACAACACAGAAATATGACTTGATTATTTGTGATAGCACGGACCCTATGGGCTGTGCCAAAGTGCTATTTGAAAACCCATTTTATAGCGCATGTAAAGAAGCTTTAAATGAAAAAGGAATTATGGTTACTCAAAATGGCGTGATGTATTTCCAACTGGAGCAATTGCAAAATACTAAGCAAAGTTTTGAAAAATTATACCAAGACTATACCTTTTATAAGGCAGCAGTGCCTACGTATGTTGGTGGGGATATGGCGTTTGGTTGGGGATCTGATGAACCAAATCATCGAATGCAAACACTTGAAACATTAACGAAACGCTTTGCTGAAAGTGGTATTAAAACGCGCTATTACACACCAAAAATGCATGTTGGCGCATTTGCATTACCGCAGTACGTTATTGATGCATTGTGTGACTAATCACGCAATGAACCTCTGTTAATATGACCTTTTGATTTATCAAAGACTTTTCATAGAAGGAGATTTTCTATGAGCAATATATTTTCATTTAACACACGTAATACATTTCAGCCTTACTTCAGCTATGATCAAAACAATCAGCTATGTGTTCATTATGGTCAGAGTTTCACACAATCGAAGCCATTGACCGAAATCATTGACAAAGTGTTACAAAAAGGCGGCAGTAAGCCTTGTGTACTTAACTTTAAACACATCACTGAAGATAGGATGTTAAACCTCTACCAAAGTTTTGCTAAAGCAATGGAAAATTACCGTTATCAAGGTGTTTATCAGTTGGCGTATCCGATCAAAGTAAATCCTAATGCTGCGGTGATGGAAACCTTAAAAGAGTGTGCTCATAAATATGATTTACCTTTTAACTTTGAAGTGGGTAGTAAATCTGAGTTATTAAGCGTTTTAGCACTTGCTACAAAGAAAAATAATATCATTTGTAATGGCTTTAAAGACAAGGCGTTTTATGAGCTTGCCAACTTAGCTGCCAAGCTAGGTTACACGGTCATTATGGTGCTCGAAAATGTTGATGAATTAGCAGTTGTTAAATCTCTAAGCTATGAATCAGCCATTTACTTTAAATTAGGCTATCGTACAAAGCCGTTTCATGAGGATTTGCATAGTGTTAAGTTTGGTCTTAGCTTAAAAGACATTCATTTTGTCAATAATGAACTAAAAGCACTTAATTTGAGTGATAAAGTGGTATTGCTGCATGGGCATATCGGTTCACAGCTTAAGCAATTAAGTCAGGTGGAAAAGCATATTAATATGATGGTTTGCTTATATGGTAACCTATTAAATGATTGCATAAATATCACAATGATTGATTTAGGTGGTGGTTTAGGTATTGATTATGAGGATACTCAAAATCCACGTTTTCAATTGCCATATTATGCTGAAACAATTGTGAGAACATTCAGCTATTTTGTCGATCTTTTTCAATTGCCACACCCAAGTATTATTACTGAGTCAGGTAGAGCTGTGACGGCGATGTCAAGTGTGTTAATCGTTTCACCTCTTTATCAAAAAGCAGAGAATGAAATCGTAACTCAAACAATCTACGATGAGGCTTTACAAGCAGGGTGGTTAAATGGTGAAATCAACTTAGTTGATTTGGTCGAAAGCTCAGGTGTTAGTTATTTGGGTGGCCACAATGCGCAAAAACTATGGGTTAATTTTTCACTGTTTCAATCTTTGCCAGATCACTGGGGGATTGGACAACATTTCCCACTATTACCAGTAACACACTACTCAGAGGAAGAAAGCATCGACTGCCAGCTATTTGATATCTCATGTGATGCTGATGGTGTGTTTAAAGACAAAGAGGGCAATGATTATATTAATTTGCCATGCACTGAGATTAATGATCTTGCCTTTATGTTTGTCGGCGCTTATCAGGATATGCTCAGTAGCAAGCATAATATCATAGGACGTACGACTTCTGTTGAGGTGGATTTTGTAGCTTTTGATGAATGTATGTTGCATATTGAACAGGCTGAAGATTATCATGCGCTATTGTATCAGTACGGACATAATCCGCTGCAATTAAGCTCAAGGCTGCAACGTTTGGCTTATTTTCACTTAACGGAAGAGTTAACAGATCGTGAGCAATTGCTATTGGATAATATCTTAAGTGGTAATCCATACTTGCAATTGGCAGATGCCGAACAAGTGGCTTATGATTTTAATCAACAAATACTAAATAACATCTAGTGTTAGTGATGAATCAATAATAAGTTAAATTTTCCCCTCACCCGTGTGGTTAAAGCTACACGACCTATCCCTCAAGGGAAGAGGCACATTATTCTTGATTCATCAGCTAGTCTGCTGAAGGGGAATTATAAATAATGATACCTACTTCATTGATATGCTCTAGTAGCGCTTCTGAGGCAATCGTTTGATAATCAACAAGATCAACGAAATAGGGAATATTACTATTTTCAAATTGATCTTTAAGATTGATCAATACTTTGAAGTTAATTTCTTTACCAATAAGAGCGATATCAATATCTGATGCCTCTTTGTAATTGCCCATAGCACGTGAGCCAAATAAAACAGCCGTTTCAACCTCAGGAAGCGAGGATAAAATAGCATGAATATTATTCATTTGATCCTTGTTTAATCCGTGCTTTGTCATTGCTGAGTCTCTAAGGTTTTATAAAGTTGCGTGACTAGCTGCAGATATTTATCAACAATAAACGTAAGAATTATCTTCGTAGTTGCTTCATCGTAGGTATGACTTGCTAAGTTTCTAAGCTGAAGCGCTTCAAGCCAAAGCTCTCCTTGATCGATGATATTTGACTGATACGCCTGACGTATCACTGTCTTTGGTGTGCTTACTTCCTGAAAACCTTCATTCTCAAGATAATCTTTGAGTACTTTCCATGATAGCTCGATAATGATTTCAAAACCTTGAATGAGTGCCATTTGATAGGCTTCTAAATCTTGATGCTGTTGATACTCAGTTACTCTTCTTTGTAATACGTGATAGGCTTTAGAAAAGTTCTCAAACCGTAATTTCCAACGAAGTGGTGGGGTTGTCGTCATTGCAGTAAAAGTGCTACTTTAGGTTGGCAGTAAGCATAACAAGATTAAACCAAAAAGACAGTAATAAGCAGATAAAAATACGATTGCTTTGGTTTTCATAAGCAATCTTTGTTATGATTTTGCCATATAAAAAAAGACTACAGCCATCGTAAATCATTTTGCAATGGCTATAAACTAAACCTAAGGTGTGCTTATGCGTGTTTTACTTAATTTACTGTTTGTCGTTGCAGTCGTTGCTGCTGTTTTGTTCTTTTTCCCATTTTCAATGCTTGTGTTACTTGGTGTATTGCTATTGATGCTTTACTTTTTACCAAGCTATATTGCTTTTAAAAAGCAGCATCCAAGTGCGATTATCATCTTTATTGTTAACTTATTATTGGGCTTTACTTTTATTGTTTGGTTGATCTGCTTAATTTTGGCAATTGCTTATCAACCACGTACAATTATCGTCGAAAAACACCATTACCACGGTGCTTAATGTGATGACCGTGATGTTAGATATGATCAAAACGTTGAATAAAGCGCAGCAAGAAGCTGTACTGTTAACGAATGAAAATGCATTGGTTCTAGCCGGAGCGGGCAGTGGCAAAACGCGTGTATTAACGCATCGCATTGCTTACTTGTGTCAGGAGAGAAATGTTTCACCTTTGAATATATTGGCAGTGACCTTTACCAATAAAGCAGCACGCGAGATGCACGGAAGGGTTGAGGAGCTTTTGGGCTTTTCAACGGTTGGCATGTGGATTGGTACATTTCATGGCATAGCACACAGGTTGTTGCGTCAACACGCACAAGAGATCGGTTTTGATCGACGCTTTAAAGTGCTAGATCAAGATGATCAATTGCAAGTCGTTAAGAAAGTTATCCAAAGTTTAAACCTAGATGAGAAATATTATCCACCGAAGTATTTTCAAGGCTTTATTAATGGTAAAAAAGACGAAGGAATTCGTGCGATTGATCTGCCAACAGCCGAATTTGATAGTGAAGTTATTAAAATATACCAAGCTTATGAAGCACGTTTAAAGGCGGATAATGCGTTAGATTTTGCTGATTTGCTACTATATGCTTATGAGTTATTTAAACACAATGAAGTGCTTCGTAGCTATTATCAAAAGCGCTTTCAATACGTATTGGTTGATGAGTTTCAAGATACCAATAGTGTGCAATATAAATGGTTGATGTGTCTAAAATCAGAGAATAATGCCTTTATGGCGGTGGGTGAT
The DNA here is from genome assembly GCF_057495195.1 of Cysteiniphilum sp. Lineage (NCBI taxonomy): Bacteria > Pseudomonadati > Pseudomonadota > Gammaproteobacteria > Thiotrichales > Fastidiosibacteraceae > Cysteiniphilum > Cysteiniphilum sp. The sequence continues at coordinate 12,395 of NZ_JBXTEF010000001.1, forward strand.
GATGATCAGTCTATTTATGGTTGGCGTGGTGCTAAGGTTGAAAATATCGAACATTACTTGGCGGACTTGTCTCCCGTAAAAGTCGTGCGTTTGGAGCAGAATTATCGCTCCACACAGCTGATTTTAGACGCGGCTAATGCGGTGATTGCCAATAACAGTAAACGCATGGGCAAGATGCTGTGGTCTGAAGCTGAAAAGGGCGAGCCCATAGCGCTATATGAGGCGTTTAATGAGCGCGATGAGGCGGATTATATTGCCGATAAAATTGATGATTTACATCATAATCAATCTATTTCCTTGGCTGATATTGCTATATTGTATCGCTCTAATGCGCAATCGCGTGTGATTGAAGAAGCATTACTTAAACGCGGATTGTCTTATCGCATTTATGGGGGCTTACGCTTTTTTGATCGTGCGGAAATCAAAGACGCACTGGCATATATGCGCTTAATTGCACTACGTGCCGATAACTTAGCCTTTGAACGGGTGATTAACCTACCAACGCGTGGCATTGGTAATAAAACCTTAGAAAATATCCGTGAATATGCCAGCGCAAATAATCTGTCATTGTGGCACGCGACACGACAGATGATTGAAGTAAAAGTGTTTAGTAGTCGAGCCTCTCAAGCACTACAGCGCTTTATTGATTTGATTGAGGATATGTCTTCGTTGAAAGATGCATTGACTTTAGGGCAGTTAATGCATCATGTGCTTGATGCCAGTGGTCTAATGCTGATGTATCAGGAGTCAAAAGCTGAGAAAGCGCAACAAAAACATGAAAACTTAAAAGAGTTAGTTAATGCCGCGAATGAATTTATTCCGCCTGTGGAGGATGTTGCTGATGAGGATTTACTGGTTGAGTTTTTAAGCTTTGCCGTGCTTGAGTCAGGGGAGATGCAAGCTGAGGATAATATGGATGCGGCGCAATTGATGACTTTGCATACTGCAAAAGGGCTTGAGTTTCCTTATGTGTTTATGACAGGGCTTGAAGATGGCTTATTTCCATCATCGCGCTCGATTGAAGTGCGTGAGAAATTAGCTGAAGAAAGGCGACTTTGTTATGTTGGTATTACGCGTGCAATGCGTTATCTCACTTTAAGCTTCAGTAAAGTGCGCCATCAATATGGCGATGTTAATTACCAGATTAAGTCGCGATTTTTAGATGAGATTCCGGATGAGTATATTCAATATGTGCGTCAACAGGTGAAAAACATACCATCGTCAAAAACGGAAAAAAGTAAAAAGACCGGTTTTGGCATGTCGCCTTTTGAGTTTATGAAAATTCAAAGTGCGAATAGCAATGCATTTAAATCAGGTGACTGTGTTGTTCATCCAAAGTTTGGCATAGGCGTGGTTTTAAAAACCGAAGGGCAGAATGATGATCTATGTTATCACATTGACTTTCAAGCCGGAGGTGGTAAGAAGGTGTTGCTTGCCAATATGGCAAAGTTGACAAAATTATAATGCTCTAGTTTGTGCAATCAACCATGCTTTAATCGCTTCATCACTGATCATTGGTAGTATTTCTTTTTCGACACGCAAGTGGTAACTATTGATCTGTTTAATTTCATCATTAGTCAAAAGTGCAGTATCGATCAAGTTGCGCGCATAAGGCACAAGTGTGAGATCTTCAAAGCAATAAAAATCGCCAAAATCATGATGTGCCTGCTCGCGCATTGGTTTAACAAAGCATAAGTTCTCGATGCGAATGCCAAACTGATGAGGGAAATAAACCCCGGGTTCATTACTCACAATCATGCCAGGTTCAAGTGATTGATTACTAAAGGCCGGAGAAATACGCTGTGGCCCTTCATGCACACATAGGAAGCTGCCAACGCCATGACCTGTACCATGCCCGTAGTTTAACTGTTGTTGCCATAGTGGCTGACGAGCTAGTGTATCTAGTTGCTCGCCACGTGTACCTTTAGGAAAGCTTGCATTTTGAATCGCCAAGTGTCCCTTAAGCACTAAAGTATAATAATATTTATGTTCTGATGTTGGGTTGCCCAGATGAAATACACGAGTGATATCTGTGGTACCTTCCAAATACTGTCCACCTGAATCTAGTAAGTAAAGGCTGCTGTTATCAATGACTTTTGAGGTCTTTTCAGATGATCGGTAGTGGATAATTGCGCCATTTGAGGCAAAGCCGCTAATCGTATCAAAACTTGCACCTTTGAAGTTAGGTTGCTTTTGACGGAACTTCAATAGCATATCTTGCGCTTTAAGTTCATCAATGCCTTCATGCCAATGATTTTCAAGCCAGTAAATGAACTCGATCATCGCAATAGCATCTTTTTTATGCGCATACTTACTGCCATCAATTTCAGTGATGTTTTTGCGTGCTTTGGCAAGGGCAATAGGTGATGGCGCGAAATGATCATTACATTCAATATTTAAGTTTTGTAATATCGCATAATTTGCCGTATTAGGATCAATCCAGATTTTACCTTGAAGCTTTGATAATTGCGGGTAAAAAGCATCATAACTGACGATGCTAACCCTTTGAGTATCCAGTGTGGTTTTAACCTCATCACTCAATTTAGAAGCATCAACAAAAAACTCACAACGATCTTTATAAAGGATCACATAGCTAATCACTAAGGGGTTAAAGTTAATATCATTACCGCGAATATTGAGTAACCACGCAATTTCATCAAGCATGCTAATAATTAATGCATCTACTTTGTCCTTGTGCATTAGTGCACGCATTTCTTTAAGCTTCGTCGTGGTATCTTTGCCACTGAAATGATCTTTTTGTAAAAAAACTTCGGCATGTGGTAATGCGCTTTGATCATTAAGTGTGGTGCGTGCTTGATCGATTAAATTATCTTGATCAAAGATGCATTTTCCTTCGAGTGAACGCATAAGCCCCTCAAGGTGTTCAGCGCGTTTAATCGATACGGTGGTTGGATCAATCGCAATGGTTTTACCATAGGCATTATCTCTTAGCCAATGTTCTAACTCGGAAACAAAACCTTGTTGCTTTTGTAAGCTATAGATGCTGCTATCAAGCTGTGCTTCAGCTTGCAAGAAGTAACGTCCATCTGTCCAAAGAAAGGCATTACTTTGACCAATCAATGCCTCGCCAGCACTACCATCAAATGCACTTATCCAAGGGCGGCGTTGCCAAGCTTTAGGTAAATACTCGTTATTATGTGCATCTGTTGATGGTGCAAGATAAAAATCATATTGTTTTTGTTGCATTAATTGACGTAATGCTTGAATCTTCGTGGCAGTTTCTAGCATGAAGTTTTCCTTATTGCTTTTCATGAACTATTAGGTATTTAATCTTAGATAATTGCTATAGACAATAAAATTTAAATTTTTTCATTGAAAAAGCGCTAACAACACTCCCAGTCTGCTAAAAAGTTAACTATACTAACCGCGGTTTGATTAAAAGGATTAGCTTCTTATTGTGAGGCTCCCGCAACGTCCTGTTATGGATAAACTATTTTTATAACCGAAAAAAATGAGGAAGAAACATGAAGAAAAAAATCATTGTTGGTCTATTAGCGGCGGGTTTGTGTTCAGCAGCTTTTGCAGCAAATGATCATAGCAATCAATTATATGGACAGTTTGGCTTAGGCGGTTATGTCAATCACAGCTATTCTGAAAGTGGTCCTGCTGTATCGGGCACTGTTGGTTATGGATTTAACAAAAATCTTGCAGCACAAGCGAGTGTCAGCTACATGGGTAACAACCAAAAAACTTTTTTAGCAGAAGGTATTTGGAATTTTGCTAATAATACGAAATTCACACCATATGTTGCCATTGGTGGCGGGTACATGGATATGACAACCAATTCATTTGGTCTTGATGCAGGTCTAGGTGTTAAGTATGACTTTGCACCAAATGCTTATGTATCAGCTGATTATCGTTACCTACAATCATTTGGTTCTAAGACACCAAATGGTAGTATGATTAGTGTTGGCCTTGGCTTGTACTTCGGTGGTGCGAATAATACATCTGCTTACGGTGCTATGGGTCCTGTGGCAGCAGATCAACAAGCGCGTGAAGATGAGTATCATGCAGCTTATGCGTTGCCAAAAAATGTGATGGAATGCCAAGCAGGTACTTCGGCTATGACACGTGAATCTATCGGTTGCTATACGGTTGATGGTGATAAAGTGACAATGCATTTAGATGCTAAATTTGCTTACAGCAGCTATGCATTAAACGCAAAAGCTAAAGCGGCAATTGGCAACCTAATTAACTTCATGAACGAGTATGATATCAAGAAAGTGGTATTACAAGGCTTTGCTTCACAAGGTAAAAAAGGTCCAGCCTTTGCACAATACAATCAGCAGTTATCAGTAAACCGTGCGCAAGCGGTTAAATCATACATGATTTCTAAAGGTGTTGACGCAAGCAATATTGAAGTGGTTGGTTATGGTTATACACGTCCACTAGTACCAAACACAACAAAAGCTAATCAGTCCATCAACCAACGTGTTGAAGCAAGTATTCCTGTTCCTTTGAAGGCTCAGTAATTATTTTTGTCTAAATTGCAATCAGCCTTGTTTTGTCAAGGTTGACTTGTTCTTAATTGTTCTCTATTTATTAAATTTTTTAGTTCGCATTCATTCGGAAATCGGATAGAATAGCTCGAAATTTCCATAAAGCGAAACTTCAAAATCCATGTCAAAAATTACACCTACTTTCATTAAAGAAGTCTTTGATGCTTCACGTGTTATTGTACCTCAGCAAACTTTAGAAGCATCATTTGAAAAAGTGGCGACTGAGATTACACAAAATCACATCAAAGATAATCCGATTGCTGTGTGCGTGATGAATGGTGGTTTGTTTATTACCTCAGAGATTGTTAAACGTTTGCGCTTTCCGTTGCAGGTTGATTATATTCATGCCAGTCGCTATGGCAATGAGTATACGGGGGCCAATATGCTAAATTGGGTTAAAACACCTAATATTAACCCACAAGGTCGAACGGTTATTTTATTTGATGACATCTTAGATGGTGGTTTAACCTTATCTGAAGTTAAGCGCTATTACGAAGATCGTGGTGCGTTAAATGTCTTAACGGCAGTGATGCTTGATAAAAAAGCACCAAGAGACAAAGGTGGATTGATTAAAGCAGACTACTCTGGTCTTGAAGTCGAAAATGAATTTTTATTTGG
>NZ_JBXTEF010000002.1:0-5713 GCF_057495195.1 Cysteiniphilum sp.
GCACCCCTCTTGCAAAGAGGGGAATATAAAACCATCATTGCCTAATTCCCCTCTTTGCAAGAGGGGTGGCAGCCGTAGGCTGACGGGGTGTTTAAAAAATCACAGCTTTTCTAAAGTGCGTAACTCCAGTTTATAATAATCGCGCCTTATTCGCTTTAAGTATTTTCTTTTTCTTATGATCTAAAGGTGACAAGATCACATAAGCCACAGGCACGATCAATAATGAAAATATCGTACCAAAACAAAGTCCACCGACAATCACCCAACCAATCATATTATTAGCAACATTCCCAGGTCCCATCGCCAGTGCCAAGGGAATCGAGCCCAAAACCATTGCCGAGGTCGTCATCAAAATCGGGCGCAGACGTGTAATTGCACCTGTTTTGACGGCATCGATTAAAGACACACCCTCTTTGAAGTTTTCATTAGCAAATTGCGTGATCAAAATACCGTGTTTACTAATCAGACCGACGAGTGTAATCAAACCTATATTCGTAAATAAGTTCAAATCCCCTCCTGTCATTAGCATCGTAATCAAAGCCCCAACGGTAGATAAAGGAACGGTAAGCAAAATAATAAATGGATCAACAAAGCTCTCAAACTGAGCAGCGAGCACCAGATAAATAAAAATCAATGCCAAAGCAAATAAACCAAACATCGTACCACTTGAGGATATGAATGCTGCCATACGTCCACCAAAATCAACACCAGCGCCATCAAGCTTTGTTTGACTTGCCAGTTTATTGATCTCGTTATAGACCTCACTCATGCTATAGCCGCTTGAGATATTCGCACTAATTTGTGCGGTATTAACTCGATTGTATCTAAAGAGACTACTTTGTCTAACATCTGGGGTCACCTTAATGAGATTTGATAGTGGTACCATCAATCCTGAATCACTTGGCACATAGATCTTACTTAAACTACCAAAACTAGATAAATCTTTAAGATTCATTTGCACCAGAACTTGATAGCTTTTCTCATCGGTTTTAACATCAGTAATATGCTTACCACTCATTAAAATACTAAATGTATCGGCGATGTTTTGCGAGTCAACCCCAACATTTGCTGCTAATTTGCGTTGAAACTTAACATTATAAACAACATTATCAAACTTCAGACCATTGTTAACATTATTAAGTCCGGGGTAATTCATGAGTTTCTTGGTTAGGCTATCAGCAGCTTTAACCAAATGATCAATTGGTCCGACATTATGCAAATAAATGATCACATCAGAGCCATCAGCATCAGGTCCAAAGCTCACAGGATCTGGGATGCTCATACTGACTTTGATGCCAGGGATTTGCTGAGCCTCGGCCAATAATTTGTCAATAATTGTCTGAGTTGGTACTTTACGCTTATCACCCCATGGTTGCATTGTGACAAAGTTATTGCCATTGCCCGAGAATACATACTCGGCATTGTTCAAAATATAAGGGTTCTTATCATAAACACGCTGACTTAACATATTCATATAGTAATTGGTATAATCTAGTGCTGCACTTGGCGGAGAGGTGATATTTGCCTCAAAATACCCAATATCCTCTTTGGGAATAAATGACTGAGGTACGACCTTAAACAACATAAAACACAAAACACCCAAAGCAACGAGTAATGCAACTACCCAATATTTTGCCTTTAACACGAAGTTTAGTACTTTGGCATAAGCAGCATTTAACTTATCAAATGCATGGTTAAGCGTCAGCTCAATTTTAGTCTCTTTTTCCCGTGATTTTAAAATATAGGCACACATCATGGGGGACAAGGTCAATGCAACAAAACCAGAGATTAGAACGGATCCCGCTAAGGTGAAGGCAAATTCTCTGAAAATAGTCGCACTAAAGCCTGATAAAAAGCCAATGGGTGCGTAAACTGCTGCTAGTGTTAACGTCATTGCAATCACTGAAAATCCAATCTCCGCTGAACCTTGTACGGCTGCATCAAAAGGCTTCTTACCCATTTCAATGTGTCTGTGAACGTTCTCAAGCACAACAATGGCATCATCAACCACCAAACCAATCGCAAGAATAATTGCTAAAAGTGTTACAACGTTGATACTAAATCCACATAGTAACATGACACCAAAGGCACCTATAACACAAACAGGGATGGTTAAGATCGGAATTAGTGCAGCACGGATACTACCCAAGAATACAAACACCACCAACATTACCAAAATAATTGCTTCAAGCAAGGTATCATAACCATCAACAATAGATTTTTGCAAAAAGGTTGATTGATCATAAACCACTTTGACTTCCATGCCTTTTGGTAGCTGCTTGGCAACGCGTTTGAGCTCTTCTTTGGCAAGGTTTGCCACCGTAATTGGGTTGGCGTTATCCGTCGGTCTTAGCTGCACACTTATGGCATTTTGCCCATTAATCAACATGGGCGAGTCGCTTAAACTGGCATTACCTAGATCCACTTTCGCAATGTCTTTTAAATAAACTGGTGCACTGCCACTATCTTTAACAACAAGATTTTTAAATTGATCTGCTGTCGTCAAATCAGTATCTGAACTAATGGAGAAATTACGATACTTGCCGCGAACACTGCCACCTGAGAAGCTAATATTATTACTATTCAAGGTGCTTTGCACATCAGAAACGGTAATACCAAGCGCTGCCATTTTTTGTGGGTTAAGCCAAATTCGCATCGCGTAATCACTGGCACCATAGACCCACACGGCCCCCATGCCCGGAATGGATTGAAAGATCGGAACAATATTCTTTTGCACATAGTCACGTATTTGTGCTGATGTTAGATTTTTATCTAACACACCTAAGTTAACCACAGGACGCTCAACACCCCCTTGAGTCACACTAGGCGCATCAATATCAGCAGGCAGTTTTTGCGATATAATACTTGAGATATTATCACGCACCTGCCCCATGACATTGGTCATATCAGCATCGTCGGCAAAGGTTAAGTTGATTTTGCTACTGCCGTATGAGCTTGATGAAGTCATCTTGACCAAACCGTCAATATTATACAGTGCATCTTCAACTGGTACCGTAACATCATTTTTCATCAATGTCGGCGAGGCGCCTGAATATGAAATCGAGACTTGTGCAATTTTCTGCTGAATCTTAGGGAAATAACGAATCTCAAGATAGCTAAAGCCAACAATACCTAGGACGATAATCATCAAACTTAGAACAACCGCAAAAACGGGTCTCTCAATACATATCTTAGAAAGCTTCATGCGTTACTTACTTCCATTATTACTATTATTACTATGAGTTTCTGCCTGCTCGTTAATCCCAAAGCTACTTTTCGGATCAATATCGATATTTAACTCTTTTTGTAATTTATCAAAGCTTGGTGGTGGCAAATCAGAAATGCTAATTTTAGCGCCATCGGTAAGCTTAAACCCACCTATGGTCACTACTTTTTGCCCTTCTTTTAAGCCTTTTGTTATCTGGGTCCAGCCACTACGGACCATACCAATATCTATTTGCACCATTTTAACCGTATTATCAGGATTAACCACATAGACAAAGGATCCTTGCTGATTGGTTTGAATCGCCATATCTGGCAATGCCAAAATCGCTTGTTTATCCTTTAGAATTTGTGAAACCGACATAAACATACCAGGTGACAATAAATAATCATCATTATTGACCTCTGCTTCAATCTCAAGTGTGCCACTTTTGCTATCTACCGTTGGCGAGATATAGTTAACAACACCTTTGAATATTTTCTTTGGATACGTTTCAGTAGAAAGCTCAACCTCATTACCAATCGCTACTTTTGGCTTAAGATCCGCTGGAATCGCAAAGCGTATCTTTAACGGGTTCTCCTGTGTCAACTGCACAACGGCCGTACCAGCTGCCACATACGCACCAACATCAAACTTATAAATTCCAAGCACTCCAGTAAATGGTGCTTGTAGTTTATCATGCGCAACCACCGTTTTTTGTTGATCAACATCGGCTTGCGCCTGCTGTAAATCAGCATACTTCTGGTCAATATCTTCTTTAGAAATCGCACCTGATTGCTCCAATAACTTAACGCGCGAATAAGTTTGCTTAGCTAAATCTAGCTTTGCCTGTAATGAGCTTAAGGTTGCCATATCTTGCTGATCATCTAAAGCTGCAACCGTTTCACCTTTTAAGACCCTGTCACCATTTTTAAAATATTTCTCTTTTAACTTACCACTATTATCAAAGCTTAAATCAACTTGTTTTAACGCATAGATATTACCCACTGCAGTAATCGTCTCTGGCACATTAATCTTCCTAACCTCACCGACATTAACCGCCGTAGGTTTGACCACTTGTTCCTTATCTTCTGCATAAGCAGACTGATGTAGGCTCATCAATGGTATAGCTAAAGCCATCATCAACGTAGTGATCTTTACTGTTTTTAGTGTTTTTGATATGTGATATTTATTATTTTCATTGTTGTTGTTCATAGGCTCACTTGTCATGGAATGTGTTAAGTCATAAGCTAATTTGATTATAGCCACTGCTTTTATTATGTCTAATAAACTATGATCTTTTATTATCACCAAATTATAATCGATCTAAAATATACTCAATACGTTCTTCTTTGGTCATTGGCTCATTAAGTACTGGTTTGATAAGCTCATGACGCTTTGCCAGCCCTACTTGGTTCGCGATTTGAATATTAAGACCAGGACGTGCATTTAACTCAAGCATCAGTGGTCCATGATCTTTATCTAACACCAAATCGACACCTAAATAACCCAAATTGGTCATATCATAACTGGCACTGGCAATCTCTAAACATTTCTGCCAATGTGGCACAGTAATCCCCTCGATTTCATGTAAGGTGTCTGGGTGATGTGTGATGATCTCATTATGCCAAACACCATGCAGTGTTATTCCGGTTTTTAAATCAACGCCAGCACCAATTGCACCTTGATGTAGGTTTGCTTTGCCACTTGATTGCTGTGTTGGCAGGCGCACCATTGCCATTACTGGAAAACCTTTGATCAAAATAATCCGAATATCTGGCACCCCTTGATAAGCAACTTTGGCAAAGGTTGGATCAAACTGAATCAAGTATTCAATCATCGCTTTATCAGGACGACCACCGAGTGAGTAAGCGCCACTTAATGTGGTTGAAGTATGATAGCGCAGCTGATCTAGCGTCATCAATTTACCATTTGCCAAGCGGTAACGATTATTAATAAAGTGTGTAATGACAAGGATACCCTCACCACCGGCACCTTGTGCAGGCTTAATCACAAACTGATGACGATCGCCTAAGATCGATTGTAGATTTTTATTATCATGTTCTGAACCAATTACGCCATAAAGCTCAGGTACATTAATGCCATGCTCAAGTGCTAAGGATTTGCTCTTGAGTTTATCATCAACCAATGGGTAGTATTTGCGATCATTATATGCCTGGATATAACCAACATTGCGATTATTGATCCCCAATACACCTGCTTGTTTTAGTGCACGCCATTTACTAATCCACCACATTTACTGCTCACCTTTGTCTGCTTTTCCTTGTTGCTGATCATTAATCTTCTGCGCCAATGCTTCAAAACGATAAAGCTCAGTCAAACGGTAGCCACGATAACGCCCAATCAATAACATCACAGCCATCACGACTAACAAAAGCCCCGGGAAAGTGAAAAACCAATACTCTAAATAAGCATTAAAATGTGAATCAAGGTTTAAATTATGCACAGTATTTTTGTGCCAGCAACTCAAATGCTGCACATAGCCTTCCA
>NZ_JBXTEF010000003.1:0-9202 GCF_057495195.1 Cysteiniphilum sp.
TCCCTATAAACCTATGCTTTGCAAGAGGGGTGGCAGCCGTAGGCTGACGGGGTGTTTATAAAATCATAGTTTTTCTAAAGTGCGTAACTCCAGTAATTGAAATGAAATTCAGGTCGCTTTTTTAATAACATTTGAATTAAATACATAACCACGCCCATGATGCGTTTGGATAAGCCTAGGGTGTTTGGTGTCGTCTTCAATTTTCTTACGTAATAATCCAACGCGGACATCAATTGCACGATCATAAATATCACGTTTACTGGTGTTGGTCTGATTCAGTAGAAATTCACGCTCCAAAATGCGCCGTGGATGCTCAAGGAAAATCATCAGTAAATTAGCATCTGCCGTTGACAATTGGACTTCTTCGCTTGTAGTTGTTAGCAATGACGTGCGCGTATCAAATTGCCAGCGATCAAACTGATAAATCTTATCTTTAAGCTCGGGTGAAGCCTGCGCCATGCGTCGATAGATGGCATTGATGCGCGCCATAAGCTCAAGTGTGCTAAAGGGTTTCACTAAGAAATCGTCAACACCAGCATCAAAAGCTAAGATGCGCTCAGAAACTTCCTGTGACGCAGTGATCATGATAATCGGTGTATTGGTGATGGCGCGAATTTGGCGACAGACTTCAATGCCATCGATTTCAGGTAACATTAAATCGAGTAAAATAGCATCAAATTTTTTCTGAGTCAGTGTTGCGCTGACTTCTTTGGGGTGATGAATGGCAAGTGCATCAATATTAAAGCGATCTTTAAGTGTTTGCATCAAGCTTTTGGTGATCTCTTTATCATCATCAATGATAAGAATGTTCTTAATCGAATTTACTTGGCTATTGGTTAAAGTCATTGACTTGCAGTCCTTACATCTTTTTATTGCTTCTAAACATAATTAAAAGCTTTTTTGATTATTTTTCAAGGAAAACTGAGTCTCTCATATGTGTTGCAGTTAAGATATATATTTTTTACACATATAAACATATTTTAATTATTTCTTTGTTTTAAGATTGTTCTGAAATTTTAGAAACATTTTATTATAAGCTCTGGGGTAACTATGCAATTTCTCACATCTAGATTTAAAGGTTTATCACGAATATTCGCTAGTATACTATTGGTGGTAGGCTGTGGCTCAGGAGTTGGTAGTCCATCACAGAATGAAAATGAGAACTTTACTGTCGTACTTTCGGGGAGTCCTAATACTCTTATTGCAGGGCATCATTATCAATTAGATGTTGCATTAAAATCAAAGCAAGATAAAGGTGTTGCTGTAACAGATTCCAAGACACATCAGGTGAAGTTAATTGATGAATCTAATTGCTCAACTCAACTTATAGTAACTCCACAGGTACAACAAGTTATGGTAGATGCAACGCCTCTAACCTTTACTATAGAGGTTGCTCAGGATGATATGTGTGCGTCACATAGACTTGGAGTTGTAGTTGATCATGATAACGTTGTTGATAGTATAACCATCAAAACAGGCCAAGGAATAAGTTTTTCTAAGCTAGGTAATGATTTGGTTAATGCTAATGCTGCTAAGGATGTTGAAGGCGCCTTGATAAGTATTAACCAAGCAACACACTGCCAGAAATTTTGATCAATAGCTATGGCAATCCATACAGTCATATTGATTGGTATGCTCTTAACTTAGACCATGCAAGTTGGCAATCTTTTATGAAATTATCTCAATCTGAACAAACGAGCACAGCAAACTTTGATGCAGCAGTTTCTGATAGCAAAGGTAATCGTTATTTCGCTATTTCAAGTTTTGAAATGGGTAATAGTTATGCTGGCATTTTGCAGTATACGGTAAATGGAAAGATCAAAGTTGTTGAAAATACGCAACATCTTACTTCATCTGGTGTGATTACTTTAAAAGCCAATCCAGATAAAGATCAAATATATGCAGCATTTAACAATGCTCAGCCTTATGGTGGTACTGTTTATGTTGATGTATATAACTCAAAGACAGGAACTAATGAACTAATCACCACACCATTTAAGGCGATTAATGGTACAAAGATTGGTTTAGCAGTAGATAGTGATGATAATATCTATGTCGCATATGTTTACTCTGGAGTGCAGGTTCAGAAATATAATATCAATACAAAAACTTGGCAGTCATTAACTCATAATGCCATATTGCCGATGGCAAATATTGATGATATTCATTTAAGCTATGACAAACATGAAGGCCTATATCTCGCGTTTGGTGTGCTACTAGCATCTGCAGGAAACTATGCAGCTTTTTATCATTATACTGGGAGTGCATTTAATCAAGTTTCCACCCTAAAATTATCAACCTTCTATGGTGATAATTCTGGTAATAATGCTGATAATTCAATTCGATTTAAGGTAATAAAAGGAGGCTTATATTTTGCTTACATCGCGCCAGAGTCAGAAATGTCCCGAGAAAATAGTGTGTACTTTGATCGCTATGATTTAACAACACATATTTGGCAGGATTATAGCGCTGAATTAGCCACATTATTAACACATTCTGTTTCGTATTTTGATATGCAAGTAGATGATTTAGCTAACCTGTATTTTGTCAGCCAAAGCATAATAAGTAAGAACAATCCTGGTGATGTGATTGTCGTTAAAGGTAAAAATTGGGTTTAGATAGAGAACCACTTGCTGATTAGATTTCTCAAGTGTTACAGTAACAGCTACCAAGACACAAAATACTCCAACAAATGCTGCTAAAGGTGTGACGTATCCATTTACCAATACCAATACATCGTTGCCTGTTCGCAGATCCAATTGATTAATCAAGCCACCTAGTTCAAGAGCACCAAAATGCTTTACAATGGGTATATTTTGCAGGTGACACTTTCAAATCCTTGGTAATCCTTTAATATACTTCCATCAATTAAGTTGTTGCGAGGTTATTATGGCATTTTCATGTTTTTACAAAACAATCAAAAAAGAAGCAGTAGAATTAATTGTTGTCCCTGTTGATCAATACCAAAGTTGGTTAGAGCAGCAAGAACAATCAAAGCAAAATATGCTTAAAGCACAAAGCTTTAAAGCCATCTCTGGTAAGAGCGCTTTATTTTTTAATAGTGATGGTGAGTTATCTGCGGCATTGATTGTTATCGATACTAAAGACATGTGGTCAATGTCAAGCTTATGTCAGTCATTGCCGCATGGTGATTATCAGATTACGGATCCTTTTGATGTCGTTGATTCCGAGCTTTTCTATTTGGCATTTGGTTTAGGTTGTTATCAGTTTCTAACGTATAAGTCAGACAAAAAGACGAATACCATTAAATTATATTTACCTAAGAAGTTTGCTGAGGTTGAGAAAACCTTACGTGCAATTTATTTAGTGCGCGATATGATTAATACACCCGCTGCAGATATGGGTCCTGAAGAGATTGCGCGACAAACTCAGAAATTAGCGCAAACCTTTTCGGCTACTTTTTCAGAAATCGTGGGTGATGACCTATTAACAAAAGGCTATCGTGGTATTCATGCGGTGGGGCGAGCCAGTGCCAGAGCACCAAGACGCATTCGCCTAGATTGGGGTAATGAAGCGCATCCGCATATTGTGCTTGTTGGTAAGGGTGTTGTTTTTGATACCGGTGGTTTGGATATTAAACCGGCTAGTGGTATGCTTTTGATGCATAAAGATATGGGTGGATCAGCGCAAGTCTTAGGTTTAGCGCGCTTGATTATGGATACACAATTGCCAGTGCGTTTAACTGTCCTTATTTCAGCCGTTGAAAATGCGATTTCAGGCAATGCTTATCGCCCAAGTGATGTGATTAAAATGTATAATGGTACAACGGTTGAAGTGACCAATACTGATGCTGAAGGGCGAATTGTATTAGCGGATATTTTAACTGAAGCAACGCGTGAGAAACCAAGTCTTGTAATGGATTTTGCGACATTAACGGGAGCAGCACGGATTGCTGTTGGTACTGAGATGTCGGCGTTTTTTGCCAATGATGAGGACTGGGCACATAAATTAAGTCTTGCCGCGGAAAAAGTGCAAGACCCTGTGTGGCGTATGCCGTTATATGCTTCTTATCGTAAGCTCCTAGATAGTCAGGTAGCAGATATTAAAAACTGCGCATCTGTACCATATGCTGGCAGTATTAGTGCGGCATTATTTTTACAAAGCTTTATTGAGCATAATACACCATGGCTTCATTTTGATTTAATGGCATGGAATATCTCAAATATGCCAGGACGAATGATTGGTGGTGAGGCAATGGGTATTCGCGCAGCATATGAGATGCTTAAAGCACACCTAGGTGTATGACGATCATTAAATACTCTTGATAAAATACCATAGTAATAATGAAGCAATACATTACGCTATTTCTTGCCTTTCCCTCTGCAAGATTGCTCGCGCAGCGTAAGCTGCGTGGGTGAGGGGGAATTAAACTTATTCTTTATTTTTTATCTCAGCCTAAAAAGTCAACTATACTTGCCATAGGATGATGCAATGAGGAAAGCTTATGGTAGTAATTGCAAACACAATGATCGAATCGTTTTATGATCTGATCGGTGAGGCACAAAAAATCATGGGCATTGAACTTGATGTCGAGATTGAGGCGTTTGTGGTTTATGCTTTACTAAGAAATGTCAACTATACTGCTCTTAAAGATATGACCTTTGCACAAAGTCTATTAACTGGTATCGCGCATAAAAATACCAATGAGCTTGAAAAAGTGCTTGATTGTTCTTTAATCTACGCCGGATGGTATCCAAAACGCGCACAAAAGTTAGGTCTGTCACCATCTTATTTTAGTGATATTGGTAAAACAGCCAGTCTAGAGCTTGCTTATTATTATCGAATACTGAAATCCTCTTATCAGAAAACCTATGCTAAAATCTCCGAGGAATTTGACAAGCTTGTGATGTTATTACAATCATTTTTAAGCGCGCAAGAAGTTCAAAAAATTTATACACAAGGATTTTTCCCAGTTAACCACAAAAATAGTTAGGAACTCTTTCAAATAAACAGTACATTATAGTTTCTAACGGTTGGTTGGTATGAAGTGACTAATATGGAGCACATCTCGTTTTTATCCGGTGCTTTTGTTTTTGCAATGATTTTTTTTGCAGGTTTTGTTGATTGTATTGCCGGAGGTGGTGGGATGATTACCATCCCAACGTATTTAAGTGTTGGCGTGCCACCGCATTTAGTGTTGGGCACCAATAAGATGGTAATGTCGGTGGGCACACTTTCGGCCGTTATCCGTTTGTTGTGTTCGGTAAAGGTTTATTGGCGTACGATTATCCTAGGTATTATATTGGCATTTATCGGCTCTTTACTGGGTGCCAAACTGATTAGTTATCTGGTGAGTTATCAACTGATGACAACCTTATTACTTATCATTATTCCGACGATTTTAATCATTGGTGCATTTAAAAACTACCGATCGGAAAGTAACTACACGTTGACACCAAAATTTTATCTGTATTTGGGTTTGATATGTTTTATTGTTGGCGCCTATGATGGTTTTTTTGGTCCGGGTACTGGAACCTTTTTGTTCTTAGGCTTTATGTATATTTTGTCGATGTCCGCCAAAGAATCAGTGACTAATGCCAAAATTGTTAATTTATCGGCGAACTTTGGTGCTTTGATTTACTTTTTATGGACGGGAAATATTGATTGGTACATCGTGATGATCGCTTTACCTGCGGCGATGATGGGCTATTTGTTGGGTGCGCAATTTGTGCTTAAGGCGAATATTAAGTGGCTTAAGAAGATTGTTATGCTAGTGCTTTTGGGACTGATGATTAAGTTATTGTTTTTTTAATCAGTATAAACCCAAATGTTTTGCTTCTTAGTGGCTAGACATATTTGTTTGCTATGGTAGTATCTTGCTGTATAGATAGCGATAATTGATCGAATGATTTTATTACAAATCAGCGAAGGCTAAGCTGTGAAAAGGAATCAGTACGATAGGTCTTATCTGATTTAATCGATGAGGTAAACGTGCTAATAAAAAGGTAAAGGAAGGTTGAAACAATGCAAAGTGAACTTCAATTATTATCGCAGTTAAGCGATTTAGTCTATTCAGCAAGTAATTTTAAAAAAACACTGATGCTTAATAATGCAGGTAAAACGAGTGATCAAGAGGTTCTCAAATTTCGTGAGAAAATTCGGGCGCAATTATTAGCGATGCAAAATCAGCTTAACACCGACTATAGTAGTAAAATTGCTGAGTTTATCCTTTTTCCAATTATTGCTAATGTCGATGAGAAATTTATGTTATTGATTACCGAGCGTGAGTTGCTCTGTCATTGGGATACCTTACAGGCTGAGTTTTATGGGCGCACAGATGGTGGTGAGTTTGTTTTTGATGTATTAGATGAAGTGCTATCAAATAAAATATATCCAAAAATCAGCTATGAAGTGCTTCTTATGGTATTGCAAGATGACTTTTTAGGGAAATATTATCACAACCCAAATCATGCTGAGCGCCACCAGTATATTTCACGTGTCAAATCGATATTAAAGGACTTTAATCAAAATACCAATATAAACGAAGATGTCGTTGCCACAACAACTTCACGTCAACAGATGCCCAATAGTCGTAAAGCGCAAAATCTCGTCTGGGGTGTTGTTGCGATATGTATTTTGGTGCCGCTTGGCATTTACTTTTTTGCGTAATAAGGAGAACAAGGAGGATAGATATGCAGTTAGCATTCTTAAGCAGCGTTGAAGATATTGTGCAACTTAAACGCTTAAATCCAATGTTGATGAGTGGCATTGTGCATCAATATCAAGAAGGAAAGTACGAAGCGGTTATCGAGGCAATTAGCCAATATGTTGAAGAAACCAAAAGCATAGATGTCTATATTCTTTTTATGGGATATGCCGCGGACTTGTTTTTGAGCGCAAAATCTTTGGCAGATATTAACACAAGTATTAAGGCTTATGATGAGCAGTTAAATACATTATCGGGACGTGTATCTCCCTTAGAGCGTTTTGATACCACTTTACTCAGTGGTATTGATATCTTTGTGCAAATGCTGGATATGAAAATAACCGCTGAAATCAAGCAGGTTAAGGTATTTGATGTCGATGTTTTGGTAGAGTCTTATGAATTATTATTAGATACCGTGCAAAGCCTAACCTCAATACAATTGAAATTAGACTCACGTAAGTCGATATTAACAACCCATAAAACGATCAAAGAGCTTAAGCTTGCCATTAAGCGTCTACTTGATAAAGAGCAGCAAAATGAATCTTTAACTGCTGATGTTGATGGGGCAAGTGAACCTGTAACAAAACAAGCCTCACAAAAGGAAACTAAAAATTGCTATATTGATGAGTTTGCTTCAGTCAAATGGTATAAATTCGTCAAAAAAGTATTGATTTTACAAAACATGATCAAGGCCAAACGCTTTTTTGAGGCGGCAATCGTTTATGAAGATATGCAAAAAGAGCTGACACATTTTGACCCAAAAGATTATTTTCCAGGTCTTTTTTTCCCGCTATATAAAAATCTAGCACCCAATGCACGAACGATTTATAAGCATATTGAGCAGAACTCTAATTCATTGGAATGGCATATTGCCAAGAAGCTCTATCAAAGTGATCCAATGCGTTTTTTGCGTGATTTACCCAATATGGCAGAGAATAACTATCATGATGAGCAGTTTCATCAAGGCGATTATGCCGAACCTATGCAAAATGAAGGTCGTAAGTTGATGGAAGATGTCAGTGTATTATCAGAAAGTGAAGATATTCGCTTTAAAGAAGACATTGTCGATGATAAAGAAGAATCACTCATTGACGATAATGAAATTGATCATTTATTAGAGGAGATTGAAGGCGTATGGGATCAAGCAGGTTTATCGAAAGAATAGACAAGAAAGCTTACCACTCAACAATGCTTAAGGTATCAGGGACATCGGCAATTTTAGTTGCAATGGTTTCTTTATCTAAAAGTCCTGTTTTGGCATCGTGGTATTGAATCACTGAAGCGCTATTAATCAGACCATAGCAAATCGCAGTACGCACATTCTCACCAGCATATATCGCACCACAAAAGCTTGAGCCAAAAGCATCGCCAGCACCTAATGTATTGACAACATTATCAATCTTAAGTGCTGGATGAAAGTACATTTTCTTCTCGGTCGCGACATAGACCCCTTCGCTGCCATCGGTAACGACAACGATGCGAGGCCCTAGGTTCAATGCTTTTTGAAAGAAGGCTTTTAACGAGAAAAAACTATCTTGATAAACAGGCTGTGCTTGCAATAGATTCTGATGATGATCGACTGCTGCTTCATCAGTGGGGTTGTCTTCGCAACTTAATAAAGAGCTCATGAGTTTTTGCGCTTCTTGATAATTCATGATCAAGATATCAATGCCGCCTAAGGCTTCTAAAATAAAGCTACTACCGACTTCAAGTTGGCTATAACCAGGATTAATGGCAACTTTGGTATTGCACACTTTAGCCAATTTGACAATTTGTGGCAGCTGCGCGGCTGAAGCTTTGCTAAGAGATGTAACATAGACAAAATCAGCTTCTTCAATTGCCGCAACCGGTAAGTCTTCGGTTAATAAATCGCGATTAGCTCCGCGATAAGCAAAGATCGTACGATCACCTTTAAGTGATGGTACAACATAAGAAGTCGCCGTACCATAGTGATTAGAGTAGCGTACAATCGAGGTATCAACGCCTTGCGATTTCAGCTCTTCCAGAAGTGATTTACCAATATTATCTTTACCTACTTTGCCAAAAAAACGCACGTTAAATCCAAGTTTTTGCAAGGAAACAGCGGCATTGGTCGCACCACCACCACTAAAGCATTTCTGATCAGTGACCTCGATTTTGGCACCTTCCTCAAGTAATAAATAGGACTGCTTAGTGTGTGGCTTTTGGATTTCCATGGTTTCCATTTGCTCGTATTCGATAATTGTATCTAATGTTGCACCACCGATGGTCAAAGCTTTCATATGTGGGCTTACTCCAGTAAAACATTAATGATAGGCATTGTGCCTTAATTTTTAGCGGGTGTCATGAATGTAATGGCGTTAGTAATGATTTCATTTAAGCTATTTGTCGGTGTTTCAATATTGTCTTTGACTGTTTTCGCATAAAGTGCTTCTTTTATGGGTGGTGTTCTACTTTAGCATTTCATATGTTTCGTCCTCACTCAACTCGATTGATATTAAAGACCAATCACCGTGTCATGCATTAGCTCAGTTTTTGAAAAACAAATGCTTTTCC
>NZ_JBXTEF010000004.1:0-24895 GCF_057495195.1 Cysteiniphilum sp.
TTTGGAAGGCTATGTGCAGCATTTGAGTTGCTGGCACAAAAATACTGTGCATAATTTAAACCTTGATTCACATATTAATTTATCCAATAAAATTGGGAAAAAGAAACTCAAATACCCCACCATTGCCAAAGCGATTGCGCAGTTTCCTACCCATAATGACACCCAATAGCCAAAACCACTTTGAAACCCTAAAAAGTTACCCATTCCCACGCGCACATAAATATAAGGACCACCATCAACTTTGGGCACCAAACGGCTAAAGCTACAAAAAACAAGCGCCAATAACACCGAGCCAATAGCCGTGAAAATCCACGCTAAAATACTAATTGAACCAAACTTTGCCAAACCAGATGGCAATAAAAATATCCCCGAGCCAACCATATTGCCAGAGACTAGCGCCACTAGCATCCAAAAGCTCATATATTGGTTCTTTCCACTTTTTACATTCTGCATTAAAGCATTCCCCTAGCGTTTTATATTCTTCACCCAATAATAAGTCAAAATAAATACCATAGTATAAGCAACTATTAAAGTATCCTTTTGTTAACAGCAGTTACCATGACAGAATTCATCTCTAATGAACAGACACAAAATCATACAATTTTAGGCACTTAAATATTGAACATAAAAAAAGGGTGCACTGCCCCCAGCACACCCTTTAATTTAACTCGCGCTTACTATTAAGCTGCTAATGCTGATTTTGCTTTTTCAACTAATTGTGCAAATGCATCTTTGTTGAATACTGCTAATTCAGCCAATACTTTACGATCAAGCTCGATATTCGCTTTTTTCAAACCATTGATAAATAGGCTATAGCTTAAATCGTGCTGACGTGCTGCAGCATTTATACGCACAATCCAAAGTGCTCTGAACTGTCTTTTTCTCTGCTTACGGTCACGATACGCATATTGACCTGCTTTGATAACCGCTTGCTTGGCAACACGGTACACACGCGAGCGCGCACCATAGTAGCCTTTGGCTTGTTTTAAAATCTTCTTATGACGACGACGTGCTTCCACGCCTCTTTTTACTCTAGGCATAATCTACTCCACTTTAAAAAATTTGTTATTAACACTTATGCATACGGCATTTGTTGATTCAAACTTGGTACATCTGCTTTTGCAACTTGAGACATACCACGTAAATGACGCTTACGCTTAGTTGTCATCTTTGTGTTAATGTGAGCGCGATTCGCTGCACGATGCTTAAAACCACCCTTACCAGTTCTTTTAAAGCGCTTAGCAGCACCTCGGTTTGTTTTTATTTTTGGCATAATATACTCCGCATTTTACCATTTTCTGACATACTCAAGCTTGCGCTTGGCATGTGTTTTATTTTTTCTTAGGTCCTAAAACCATAACCATTTGGCGACCTTCCATTTTCGGTCGGTGCTCAACCACGCCGTACTCGTCTAAGTCAGCCTCCAAGCGTTTAAGCATATCAACACCTAACTCTTGATGCGCCATCTCACGACCTCTAAAACGAACAGTGATCTTGACTTTATCGCCACCTTCAAGGAACTTTATCAGGTTGCGTAGTTTTACCTGATAGTCCCCAATGTCAGTACCAGGACGGATTTTAATTTCCTTGACCTGCATCTGCTTTTGCTTCTTTTTTGCAGCGGCTTTCTTCTTGCCTTGTTCAAACAAGAATTTGCCATAATCCATAATACGGCATACCGGCGGAGCTGCTTGAGAAGCAATTTCCACCAAATCCATACCATGTTCTTCTGCCTGTGTTAACGCTTGTCTTAACGACACAACGCCAATTTGCTCTCCTTCCGGCCCGATTAAACGAACCTCTTTCGCTCGAATATTTTCATTAATCGGCGTTTTCTGGTCTGCTTTGTTAATAACTCAAACTCCTAATTTAGGTTTTCTAGGCTTACTCGACCTTTTTTCTCAATTTCTGACAACAAAAGCTCAGCAAATGCATCAATCGTTAATGCACCCAGATCGCTACCATCTTGTTTTCTAACGGTGATCTGACCCAAAGACTGCTCTTTTTCTCCAGCAATCGCCATAAACGGCACTCGTGCTAAAGTGTGCTCGCGGATTTTAAACCCTATTTTTTCATTTCTCAAGTCAATTTGTGTACGAATACCAAGTTTTCTTAATTTTTGCTCAACTTCTTTGAGATATTGATCTTGTTTGTTGCTAATTCCAGTGAGCACGATCTGCACCGGTGACAACCACACAGGCAGTTTACCCGCATAATGCTCAATCAAAACACCAATAAAACGCTCCAGTGAACCAACAATCGCGCGATGCAACATCACCGGCACTTGCTTATCACTATTTTCATCAATAAATGTCGCCCCCAAGCGCATCGGCATGGATAAATCCAACTGAATCGTACCACATTGCCAACTGCGACCTATCGCATCTTTTAAATGAAATTCAATCTTAGGACCATAAAATGCACCCTCTCCAGGCAGATAGTCAAAAGCAACCTTTTGATTATTAAGCGCATCGGCTAAGGCTTTTTCTGATTTATCCCAAATCTCATCTGAACCCACGCGATTTTCAGGGCGAAGTGCGAGTTTGACATCAAAGTCAGTAAAGCCAAAATCGCGATAAACCTCAAAGCACTGCTCAACCATTTGCGCCACTTCAGATTCGATTTGCGCCTCTGTACAGAAGATATGCCCATCATCTTGCGTAAAGCTTCTGACACGCAACAAACCATGCAAAGCACCCGATGCCTCATTTCTGTGGACCACACCAAACTCGGCCATGCGAATCGGCAAATCGCGATAGCTATGCAAATGATGATTATAAACCTGAACGCAAGTTGGGCAATTCATCGGACGAAGTGCATAATCACGATTCTCTGAATTCGTCATAAACATATTCTCAGCATACTTTGCGGCATGCCCTGATTTCTCCCACATCGAGATATCAGCAATCAAGGGTGTTCTAATCTCAGTACAACCATACTTTTCATTCGATGCACGCATATAATCTTCAACAACACGCCAAATGGCAGTACCCTTTGGATGCCAAAAAGCAATCCCTGGGGATTCTTCTTGAAAGTGATACAAATCAAGCGCTTTACCAATCTTGCGATGATCACGCTTCTCAGCTTCTTCAAGACGTGTTAAATACGCTTTTAATTGTTTTTTATCCGCCCAGCACGTGCCATAAATACGCGTTAACATCTCATTCTTTGAATCGCCACGCCAATAAGCACCTGCCACACGCATTAATTTAAAAGCCTTTAGATGTGATGTATTTGGCACATGCGGTCCACGACATAAATCGGTAAAATCACCTTGTGAGTATAAACTCAATACTTCACCTTGTGGCAAATCAGCAATAATCTCTGCTTTATATTTCTCGCCAATAGCTTCAAAGTAAGTGATTGCATCATCGCGTGATTTAACAGCACGCGTCACAGTTTCAGCTTGTGCCGCTAATTCGTACATACGCTTTTCAATCTTATCCAGATCTTCGGGTGTAAACGCACGTTCATAAGCAAAGTCATAATAAAAGCCATCTTCAATCACAGGACCGATTGTTACCTGCGCATTAGGATAAAGCTGTTTCACCGCTTGCGCTAATAAATGCGCACAGGAATGGCGTAAAATCTCTAAACCTTTGTCATCCTTTGCCGTAATTAAGGTTAAGGTTGCATCATGCTCCACGATAAAACTCGTATCTACTTCTTTGCCATTAACAATACCAGCCAAGGTAGCTTTTGCTAAACCCTGACCAATATCCAAGGCAATGTTATACACAGAAATAGGTTTTTCAAACGCACGCTGCGACCCGTCCGGCAAGGTAATTACAGGCATTATTCACTCCAGATGTTATTGTTTTCATTCGGCTTGCTTTCACTTTAAGCAAAGCAAAAAGTCTATAAGTAGAGTATTTTCGAGGATTACAGTAGCTGCTGTCAAGCATTGTGATTTTGTTTCAGTGGTTACTGCCATCATTTAGCGCCAAACCCAGTCAAAATGGTATAAATCGTCTTCATAACAATCTTAAGATCCATAATAAGTGAGTAATGTTTTACATAATATAAATCATATTGCAGCTTTTCATAATTACCATCAGCACCTGTCGTGTGCCCTTGGGTTACTTGCGCCCACCCTGTAATCCCCGGTCTTACAATATGTCTTAATCGATATAACGGGATTTCTTTTTCAAATTGTCGCGCGGTTTCTATCCATTCAGGGCGTGGACCAATAAGACTCATATCACCTTTTAGAATATTTAAAAACTGTGGTAACTCATCAATTCTAAATTTACGCATAAATGCCCCAAACTTGGTGACACGCATATCTCCTGCTACCGTTTCACCTGATTTGTCAGCATTTTTAACCATCGATCTGAATTTATATACTTTAAACGGTTTATTATTAAAGCCCATTCTTGACTGCATATAAAATATTGGTCTGCCCATGGTAATTAAAATGATCACACCCACCAATGCAAAAACAACGATGAGCAAAGGTAACAAAATAAGTGACAACAAGAATTCCAAACTATTTTTAAGCAAGCGATACCACAATGGGATATTAAATCCAGCATACATCCAGTTTTCCTGCAACTGACTTAAGGATAACCTTTGTTCAATAAGCTCCTCATAGGCTGTTAACGTAAATACAGGGATATCGTGCTGGCTTGCGTGAAAAATTAACTGATTCCAATTATTACTATATTGAAACTTTCTATCAACTACGATGGCATCAATCGTTTTAAGATCATAAGGTGTCACTTCAGCTTTTTGAATCAGTTTGACTTTGTGA
Source organism: Cysteiniphilum sp. (assembly GCF_057495195.1). Lineage (NCBI taxonomy): Bacteria > Pseudomonadati > Pseudomonadota > Gammaproteobacteria > Thiotrichales > Fastidiosibacteraceae > Cysteiniphilum > Cysteiniphilum sp. The sequence goes on from NZ_JBXTEF010000004.1 coordinate 4,754, forward strand.
CTCATTGCAACTTTTGACATAAGTTCTGGATGCATCAAAATGCGATAAGGATGTCCAAAGGCACGAATAATCACAAAACGTGCAACACAAACAATCACCAACCAACTGATAATGGCGCAGCCACCCACTAAAAAAACATGTGATGCTTTACGCAATACAATCGTCACCAAAGCAACAATAACAAAAAAGAACAATGAGACGATAATAATATGTGAATAATACTCAAGCAATCTTGTCGAACGTTGATAACGATACAACCAGCTAAAACAAAAAATCACGATCATAAATACAATACTTTCCTGACTGAGACTCCATATATATTCGTAAACCCAGACAAGTAGCACAAAAACAAGTGCCTCCAAAATAAAACTAATAACCGATGACTTATTCATGCAGCTCAATTAAATAGATTCCTATGGCACTGGAGTATATACTAAAAATGCTGATTTTGCCTGAGGTTTAGTTTAGGAAATCTAACTCAGATAAGCTTATATTTCCAATATATTGTTTCTTTACTTAAGTAACTCTTTCACTAAAATTGATATCTTATCTCTAAATCCCTCCAACAAGTCATAGAAATCATCTTTAACGGCATAATAAACATCTTTCGCCATATCCTCATGGTAAGTATGTGACGTCAAATTTCTTTTATCAAGCATCTTAAGCCAGATACTAACTTCAGAAATCAACCCTTCTTTAAACGCTTCACGAAAAGCTGATCTTGGACTGTTAACATCAATACCAACGTACTTTAAATAAGCTTTCATCAATTTCCAACAAAGCTCATAACAAAATTCAAACCGCTGGATTGTAGCATCTAAATACATATCATCTTTATATATATCTTTTTCAATCGCCTCTTCTAAACGCATTAAAGCCGAATTAAAATCATCCAGCTTCTCATTTAATAACGCCAATGACATCCAATTTTTCTCTTCAAGATGATTCTTGATCAGCATAATACCATCTGACAATACATGCTGATATATTTTTTTATCTCTGCATAATTTGATATCAACAATATCAACCATGAAAGGCAAAGTGCTTTCTTCAAATTGTTGGTCTAAGCTGATTGTGTTAGCTTTATAATCAACTGCTAGATCAATATCTGAAGCGGGCTTATAGTCACCCTTTGCTCTTGAGCCAAATAAAATCACCTCATTAAGAGACGCTTTATTTTTATCTAGAATGCACATTAGCTCAACAAACTGACTAGCTGTTAAACCAAAAATAGTTGTTTTTTTCATTTAATCACAGACCTTATTTAACATTCACACTTTTTCAACCCACAAATCTGCCATATTGCGCTGTTTGTCATCAAAACTCATGCCAATTAAATAGATTGGTTTACCATAAGATTTATACTTTTGCGCATATTGACGTGACTTAATCTGTGCAACAGCCTCTTTAGCACACCCATATTTCTGTAGTTTAAACTCAATAATCATCACCTTATCGGGCATCACAAGTGTCAAATCGATTTTCCCGTGATTTGTTACATCTTCAGCAATTAAATCATAGCCAAGGGCTGCCAAAAAGCTATAAACAATACTGGCATAAAATCCCTCGTACCTCTCAATATCATTATTGCGATACCAATCATGGGGAATACTTGCAAAGTGACTACATATAATTTCACCTAAGCGCTCGAAATCATTTTTTTCAAAAGCGCCAATCATATGATCTATCACTTGATTTTTCTTACTGTCATTTGTTGCTATTGTTGCTAGGCTGTTATTAAGGCTATATTTGACCTCATAATTTGGATACCCTAACCGATAAGCAATGACATGTCCACGGAGAAACATTTCTTTAATCGTTAAATATCCTGTCTGAAATAAAAGTGTTTCAATCGGCATATTATCAACATCAAAGGTTCTCAACAAATGCTCGTTGACCACAACACTTTCAAAATCAGGAATAAAATAGCGATTCTTTTGCACCATTTTCACTAGAAATGTTGGTGTTGCTGTTTCAAACCAATAATTACGATAATGAAAATCTTTACTTATAAATAATAAGATATCAAAGGGATTATAGACTTTTTGCTTTTCGCTTCCTGCAAAATTATAACCATTATACCAACGTCTTAATACGTCATAATCAACTTTAGCTTGCTGCAAATGCTCGTTAAAAGTTTCTACTAATTCTGCTTGGTTATAACCACAAATATCAGCATATTTAGCATCTAAAGTTATATCGTCTAAATTGTTTAAATCACTAAACAAACTGACTTTGCTAAACTTTGAAACGCCGGTTAGCATCACAAACTTAATATATTCATCTTGCGCTTTAATGACACTATAAAAATTTTTCAAACGCTGGCGCATTGCTATGGCAAGGTCACTATTATCAATATTATCTAAGATTGGTTTATCATATTCATCGATTAGAATAACTACCTGCTGATACCTAGTGCCAAGTGTATTAATGAGATAAGAAAATTTGCTACTAACTTCACTATACAATTGTTTAATCTGATAGCGCTCATAATACGTATCTAGAAATGCGCTAATCTTCTCATCCAAAAGTTGAGGGTTTGATATATTTCCCTCTCCAAAACTAAAATGTAATACAGGATAAGTGACTTCCCAATCCCAATTTTTCTCAAGATGGAGACCTTTAAATAATGCTTTATTACCTTCAAAGGCGTGTTTGATTGTATCAATCAACAATGACTTACCAAAGCGTCTAGGACGCAATAGAAAATAACGTCCCGCACCTTTGTTCACCAGCTGATCAATATGCTTAGTTTTATCGATATAAACATAATTTTCAGTAATAATTTTCTCAAAACTTGAGATACCAATCGGGAGTTTTTTCATATTTTTGCCTTTTCCCTACTTAAGCAGTTCATCAATATCGCCAAGTGATAATAATTTATATTCAACATCATATCCATCATAATAGCTCACTAGCTTGTGTGACTTTAATATTAACTTTTCCAGACTTAATTTTTGTTTATTCAGCTTTACTTCACAGATGACAATCTTTTTATCAATATCATCTAACGCCACGATATCAATCTCATTGAGATTTCCACGCTCCCAGTACGAGCCTATTTTGGTGTAAATTTGCTTGGCTTTAAAAATTTCTATAAATAACTTTTCTAAACTCTTTCCTTTAAATATCGCGATATCGCGATAGATAATATCTTTTAACCTCAGAAAATTCTCCGCCTCTATCAGCGATTGGTATTTAAATATAAATCTAAACCAAAAGGCTAAAAATATGTCGACGATCTCATATTTTTGAACTTTTGAATTAGGTTTGGCAGTGATTGGCTTAATTGACCTAATAATCGAATAATCATATTCCAAACGGTATAAATGCCCCGAGATATTGCTTTGTAATACAGATTCTATCTCGGCTCGGGAAGTCTTTGAATCCGCTATCAAACTTAAAATCGAAAAATAGACACCATAGTCCTTGCCAAACTCCTCTACGAGTCTGTTTTTACCTTCATCCAAAAAAATTGAATTCGGCTCAACAATAGTATTTAGCATTGACTGCAAATTAAAACTGTCATGCAGGCTAAATAACTCAATATATTTTGCCACCCCACCAGTCAAAGAATAAAAATCAAGCATGTTATCAGCATTATAGCTATTATGATCTTGTAAAATTTCCTTTAAAACATATGGTTTAAAAGGCTTAAGCTCTATTTTGAAGTCACAACGCCCAAATAAGGGCTCACTCATATCCTCATATATTTTTTTCATTAAATGATAAACTGAACCACAAGTTATCAAATGTACCTTTGAGGAGTTTTTATTGATATCCCATAACTTTTGTACACTTGAATATATGGAGGGGTTAATTTTCAGGAACTCTTGGAATTCATCAATAATGATGGTGAAGGATAGTTTCTTGCCTAACTCTAGCAAATATTCAAACACATCTTCAAACTTGAGCAACTCACCAAATAATTTCACGCCAAGTTTACCGGTAATTTCCTGGCAGAAATCCTCACATAACAGTGTTTCCGCCTTTTTAGCAACAAAAAAATACAGTACTTTATCATCGGTATAGCCTTGAAGCGCTAAGGTTGTTTTACCTATTCGCCTGCGACCAATAAGCATCGTCATGACTGACTTTTGCGCTTTTAATTTATCTGCTTTTTCAAGAAGTGCCAACTCATCTTCTCGGTTATAAAACTTCATGATTATAATAACCCAGGTTGTGATAACTTGGGTTATTATAATACAATTGCCATGCTCTTACATAGCAATTTTTATAATCACCACTTATTCAGTACCTCTATCATTTTGTCAGCCGCTACTTCAACAGAAAACAATGAGGACACTAGCTTTTGTGCATTAACCGCGCATTCTTGCCGTAACGATTCGTCTTCTAACAACCTCACAGCATTGTGATAAAGCACTTCATCGTCATCAGCAATTGAAACAAATCCCGCTTTACTCCCCCCAACAACATCGATTAAATCATTTCCAGGATTCACTGAACCAAGTATCGGCATTGGTTGGCTTAAATAACCCAATACTTTTCCAGGAAAGTTATGTGTTTTATGCTCTTTATGTAGTGAAAATAAACCTACATCAGCTACTTTTTGAATGGCAAAATACTCAGCCTGCGGCAATGCTGACAATAGTAAAATATTGTTTAGATGCTCTTTTTGAATGATCTCTGAAATAAATTGATATTTACTCCCTTGTCCAATTAAAACAATCTGTGCTTTAGGATGTGATTTTAATCTGCGGGCTAACTCAACAATATTCTCTATACGCTGCGCATGTCCAATATTGCCGCCATAAATAAAAATAACTTTATCTTCAAGCTGGTACTTTTTCCTAAAACCCAAATCTGGCTTTATCTCAGCTAATGCACTCGCATCAACCCAATTGTAAAGCACTTCAACCTTATTTTGGTATTGTTTACGTGTGAACTGATTAAACCAATCTAAATTTGCCGGTGACATCACACCAATGCGATCAGCTGCCTGATAATTGATATCTTCATACTTGCGTAATACTCTAGCAGGAAATGAGCTCTCTTTGATAATTCCTTGATCAATAACCCATTGCGGGAAAAAATCTCTTAGAATAAGGTAACTTGGGATATTAAAATGCTGTTTTACTTTAGCAACTGCCTTACCAAAGAAAATAGACGGTGAGTAGTAAACAATCGCATCGGGCTTAAAACCTTGACCTATCACCAGTTTCCACACTTTATGTGAGAATTGCCATTCATTTATCACACGCCTTAAGCGGTTGTTCGTGTCCTTGACCTTGCCTGTTTTAAAACGATAGATGCTCACTTCATCTAATCGCTGATAATCTGCTTCACCATATGAGTTTGGGGTAACACAACTGACTTCATGCCCACGTTGTATAAAATCACATGCTAACTCATGCAGCATTTTTGCTGAGGCTTTCTTACTTTTTGGCAAATAGTCATCTGTCAGAATTAGTATCTTCATCTTACCCAAATTTATGGTTAACTTACCCTTCACTTAAATTCAATTTGGCAGTATATACTAGTTTTGCTGCTGATACATAGGGTAATGTGCCCCATGCATGTTAATCCAGCGATGCATTTCAACGATCATCACCTCATAATCAGGAACAATATAATCAGCAGTGCTGCGCGTACTTATAAAGCTTTTATCTGACTCAAACACCGCATTATCGTGAATATTAACATCACGCTTATTGAATATTTTTTGAAAAATACACAATAAATCTTTCTTTGATATGCGCCGATTATTGCCTAGATGAATTAAACCATTAAGTGATAGCTGATTCAGCATTAAGAAATGAATGAACTTGGCAAGCTCCAAAGTAGTAACACCCGACCAGATTGCCTTGGTAAAACCTTGGATATCTCCTTTTTGCTGCATAAACCAATGTAATAACCCAACACCGTGCACTTTTATCTCAGGGCCAATGATCGACGTGCGAATGGTTAAGTTGCGACCATTAACAACCTCACCTAAAGCCTTCGAGCGACCATAAAAGTTTGTTTCATTAGGGATATCAACCTCTGTATATCCTCCTTTTCTACCATCAAACACACAATCTGTGGATATGTGGACAAGCTTATAATTAAGTGCATTAGAAAGTCTATCTAAGAAATGCGGAAAGTAAGCGTTAACATATATTGCGTTATCTGGGTGATTTTGTGCGTCTTGCACAAGCACACCAACACAGTTAATCACATAGTTTGGTGCAATGTTTTCAATCAGTTTTTCTAACTTTTCGCGCGCATAGACATCAAGCTGAAAATGATGTGATTCATTTTTAGATGTTCTTGAGGCAGTAAATAATTCATAACTAGCAGTCTCTCTTAGGTATTGCACAAGCAAATGCCCAAGCATACCATCAGCACCGATCACCAAAACCTTTATCATACGCTTTTCCTCCATGTAGTACGATTAATATAATCGGTATAGCTTTGGATAATACGCACCATTTTGGTGGAAACATTTGGTGCATCATAGTCTGCTACAACTCTTGTTGCACCGTATTGCGCATATTGCGATGTAATAATTTCAACAGACTGCAGCACTCTTTCTTTTCTTAGACCAGACATAATCAAAACACCTTCATCCATTCCTTCAGGACGCTCATGCGCATTGCGAATTGTAATAGCAGGGAATCCTAATAAGGACGCTTCCTCAGCTATTGTGCCACTGTCCGAAATGGTACAAAATGCATGTTGTTGTAGTTTAATGTAATCAAAAAATCCTAGCGGCTTCATAATTTCAACCAATGGGTTTAATACTTGAGCCTCAAGCGCTTGTATTTTTTTCATTGTCCTAGGGTGTGTTGAAAAAACAATCCGTTTACCATAGAAGTCACCTAAAGCATTTAACGTCTCGATTAAATGCTGAAAGTTTACGTCTGAGTCGATATTTTCCTCGCGGTGCGCACTTAATACAAAGTAGTCCTTGTCAGTTAATGATAAACGATCTAATACTTTGCTCTTAGCAATATCCACCTGATGAAATTGCAATACTTCCTGCATACAAGAACCCGATTTAATAATGGTTTCAGGTTTAATACCTTCATTCATTAAATATCTTCGCGCATGCTCGGTTAAAGGCAAATTAATATCACTTAGGTGATCAACGATCTTACGATTTAACTCTTCAGGCACACGCTCATCAAAGCAGCGATTTCCCGCTTCCATATGAAATACCGGAATCTTGCGGCGCTTTGCAGCAATAACCGATAAACAGCTATTGGTGTCACCATAGAGCAAGATGGCTTCTGGCTTCACTTTTGCAATCACTTCATCAGCTTTAAAGATAATATTACCTATGGTTTGTGCGGTACTCTCGCCTACCGCATCTAAAAAGAAATCGGGTTTTTTAATCCCCATTTCATTAAAAAATATTTCATTCAACTCATAATCAAAATTTTGCCCCGTGTGCACCAAAACATGATCCATCTGCTTTTCAAGCTCAGCAGTAATACGACTTAGTTTGATAATCTCCGGACGTGTGCCAACAATCGTCATCACTTTCATTGCTTTTTGCACTTTTTTTGCTTTTTCCATATCTGCTGCTTTTGTGCTTTCTATCACTTTACAACTCCTAGACTTTGTAAATCTTCTTGAATCTCGCGCAAACTAAATAGCAAATCGATAAGCTCTTTTTCATTCAAGCGATGTGTATTGTGCGAATGATACTCATCAGCTTGTGTCACCACCTCAGCACCTTCCTCAAAATAGACATCGTAGTTGAGATCTCGCCCATCCGCAGGGATTTGATAATACTCGCCCAAATCTCTTGCTTTGACCATTTCCTCTCGTGTTAACAAAGTTTCATAGAGCTTCTCACCGTGGCGCGTGCCTATAATCTTGATCTGATGCTCTGGCGCATTAAGTAGTTTTCTTAGTGTTTTTGCTAACAACTCTATGGTTGCAGCTGGTGCTTTCTGCACAAAAATATCACCATTATGACCATTATTAAACGCAAATAAAACCAGCTCCACCGCCTGATCAAGACTCATCATAAAACGTGTCATTTGCGGATCGGTGATTGAAATTGGTTTATTATTTTTAATTTGATCAATAAACAATGGTATTACTGAACCACGCGATGCCATTACATTACCATAGCGCGTACAACAAATCGTCGTAACCGTATCATCAAGATTGCGTGATTTAGCCACAGCGACTTTCTCCATCAATGCCTTGGACATTCCCATTGCATTAATTGGATAAACCGCTTTATCTGTGCTCAATACAATGACCTTTTTGACCTTGTTTTCAATCGCGATATTTAATACATTCTCAGTACCCAATACATTTGTCTGCACTGCTTGAATCGGGTAAAACTCACAGGAAGGCACTTGCTTTAATGCCGCAGCATGAAATACATAATCCACGCCATGCATCGCATCACGAATGGAGTTAATATCTCGCACATCGCCCAAATAAAATTTTAACTTCGGTGAATTATATGCTTTACGCATATCATCTTGCTTTTTTTCATCACGTGAGAAAATACGAATTTCAGCAACTTCAGTTGCCAAAAAACGTCTGAGCACGGCATTACCAAAAGATCCTGTGCCCCCTGTGATGAGTAGTGTTTTGTTTTTAAACATGCTTATCTTCTCTAAATTGTTGGATTACTTCTGAAAATAATTTCTTATTATCACATACATCTTGCGTATTGGGGATATTGTGCGTTGCGTAACTATATACTTCGGTTCTTAACTGTATCTTTTGATCACGAGATAATAATGCTATGCCATCAATAGATGCCAACCATTTTTCCCTATCCTGCAAACCACAGATAACGCCAACATCATGACCCTCAAGCTCGCTCCAAGGAGTCTGATCTGATGTAATAACAAAGGTTCCTGCCATTAATGATTCAGCAATAACATGCCCATAATTTTCGCCTTTGGTTGGAAATATAAATGCATCATATTTATTAAACGTAGACTGAACATCTTGAGGTAATAGTTCCCCTTGATATTTAATGCTTATATTCTTAGGCATTGCAGCTATCAACCTACAACATTCTAACCAATATTTCTTATCTTCGATGGGTCCATAAATATCGAGTGTTAGTTTTTTTTGACTTTTTTGAAGAATTTCTAAAACAAATTCCAAGTTTTTCATCGGCGAAATACGTGAGATAAACACAAGTCGCGCGTCACTCTCCTTTATTTCCAACACCTCATACGCTTGATTAAATGGTTGCTGCAAACTTGGTAAATCCATTGCCACATGGATTCTTTGCTGGTTCACCGTAAAAATTTTTTCAATATTGTTTTGCTCCAATACACTTGAAGCATGCCAGTCAATCCCTCCATACAACCTCAAGCATTTTGCCAAAGTAATGTAAGCACGTTTTTTAAAAGACTTTAAAGTCAAAGCACCCGATGAAAACTCACCCCTTGGAGCTAATAGCAATGCCAACTTTTGCCTAATAAAACCAATCTTCATGGCCATAACAATTTTTATTGAAAAGTGAAAGTCAAAAAAGCTATTAAGATAGATAAGATCTGGAGATACTTCTTTAATGATCTGCCTGAAATTACTAATACTTGCCTGCTCTGTACGAAGATACCGAATATTAGCATTGTCAGATGTAATCCATTGGTTTGTCGGCAGATCAAATTCACATTTATTTGAATCGCCAATGTCAAAATTTGAAGTCACGATATAGAACTCATATTTCCCTTTTAGGTAAGCCATCATATTTGAGATGGTCACTATTGGACCGCCAGCTTTATACGCAGGAGAGAAATATTTTAAGAAAATTAAGATTTTCATTTAAATTCCTTAAGCAAATTAGTTCACACAATTATAAAAACGGCATATTGCAAATACTAATAAGCAAGGATGTCACGCCAATGTTTAATATTCAAAATATATCCTAGTTTATTTTTTTTAAAAGCATATTTCATCAATATCTTTTTCTCACCTGCATTTAAATTATCAAGCGTTTTTAATTTCATAAACTGTTTTTTCAAATCCACACGATAAGCCTGAAAAAATGCTTTCGTAATTACTTTAGTATCTAAATGCATTTTTTGAAGCTTTGTTCGAGAAAATGAGGTTGCCAAATAACGATATTTAAATAATACCTCATCGACATTGATAAATTGATAGCCACGTTGATACATCTCTATCCACAACACAAGATCCTCTACTGATTGATAGTTTGGATTTAAGCCATAACTTAATGCGTCATTAACATATTTTTGTCTTCGGAACATCACACTACCATGACAAAACGGTGTGGTAAAAAGCATATAAAAGGCAAACATATCTGGCAACACGGGATACATCAAGCTACGTATACTTTTGCCTGAGGCATCTATCATCAATGCATGACAGCCACAAATATCAGCTTGTGTTTGCTCAAGTGCCATTATTTGCCGAGAAAAACGCTCTGGTAATGAGATATCATCTGCATCCATTCTGGCAATATAATCTCCTTTTGCTAATGCAATGCCTTCATTTAACGTTGCAACAAGTCCTTTATTCTCACGTGATATCACTTTAATGCGTTGATCAATTGCCGCATATCGTTGAATTATCTCAAGACTTCTATCTTTTGAACCATCATCAATAATAATAAACTCAAAATTTACATAAGTCTGATGAAGAACACTTTCAATAGCCTCGTTTAAATACTCTCCGCCATTATAAACTGGCATAACAACAGAAATTAGTTTATGCATATCATTTGAGCTCATCACATTTTTATCCAAGTTTGCGGAATAATATCATCAACACACGCCTTATCATCGTTAAGCCATTTTTTCGGTGCAATAACTATTTTGGATACATGATCATTTAACCAAGCACCCCACCAGCTAAATGAACTATTGGCAATAATATTATGCTGACACAGGCTCATCATCTGCATATCTTGATAGCTCATATCTTCTGTATTCCAATCCACTATACACATATTATCCATGTGAAATTGCTGTTGACACCAATTAGGGTCATCTGAGAAAAATATAAAATATGGATTATCAACGTGATGACTCATGTGTGCAATTGCTTTTTGATAGTAATCCAATGTACAGATTCCCTCATACAGCGGATGATTAACATAATCTCCTCGGCGCACATGCACTGCAATGAGATTGTAGTTTGCTAATTCGGATAATTTTTCAGCATTTTTTTCTGCCAATTGAGGGAAGCAAAACGTCTGTCTTAAAATCTCTTTTACATCTATAAAGTATTTCTCAGACTGCCAGTATCCTCTTAAAAAGACATTACCATAGTCTTGCAAGTATCTTGGTGAAAAGCCTAATCCTTTTTCAATAACGACTTGTTTATATTTATGAAACCACTTAAAAGCCAAACGACGAAATAATTTATTCTTACCAAACATCGCTTTTTGTTGCTCTATGCTAATCAGTTCAGGCTTTACCGCAAATAGTTGTGCCAACTCATAACCGTTGTGTAAAGCGTAGTTATAATGCTTAAATTGGTTTATATCACAAAAAACATCTTCATATTTATGCTTTAATGCTAAATAAAAAGCATATTGAAACATTTGATTTCCCAAGCCACCTCTAATCTCAACAACCTTCATAATTCACATTTCTCATTTGATATAACTTTATATATTTTTTAGCATAACAGACATACATAACGATCGTTATGCATACAATAACAGCACCAGCAAAGATAACTTTATAAGACATCTCATTAATCCAATATTGCCCGATAAAACTCAACAGCAACACGCTTAATAACAGTAGAATCAAACTCAAGGTTTGCCTTATATTTATTTTAAGATGGCTTTTATACTTACGATTCACATAATAACTACACCATACTAGCGTTGTTGCACCATTAGCAATGGCACTTCCTATAAACACACCAGCAATCCCCACATGCCAAACCAATATGATAGACAACACTAAATTTAAAGCCGCTTCTAGTAGTGTTAATTTAAACAACGAACGTGCCTCTCCCATAGCTGCCATTATCGAATAGGGTGCAAGTGAAATCATGAGCATGCCAAAATAAAGTGATAATGCCAGACTTGTTAAATTGCCTGCATATAACCCGTCATTTGCCAGCCAAATCGTCAAAATTTTCTCCGAAAAAATTGGAATAATAACTGCAAAAAGCAACGCAATAAACCCTAAGCTCATAACGATAGCATTACTAATTAACTCCAGTTTTTGCTTTACCTCTTTATTTATCGGGTCTTGTGTTAAAAACTGTGGGTATAACGGATTAATCACATTCATTAATTGAGCTACAACAACTAGCGATAAAGTCAAAAAAGTTGCCATGATAGAATATTTTGAAACCATATTTAATCCCAAAATATGTGAAATAACAATCGCATCCGTATTCATGATAATCACACCAGCAAGACCATTTAGCCAGAACCCCCCCCCTTTTGTCAGTACGTTACGTGCGGATACATGTGCATTATTTTCTGCCGATCCCATCGCATGCTCAACTGGTAAATTACGGTAATTTCTTCTTAGATAGTAGAAGTAAGCAATTCCTGCCAAAAGCATTAAAGTAACGGTAACAACAGCATAATCCACCATACTCAACCCCATAAAGCTCACCAGTAATAGTGCCGCCACATTCCCAATGTAGCGAATAGCATCAACTATTTTCACTTGATAAGACAAATTTGAGAAGATCAATATTTGACTAAATACAGTAAACGGAATATAGATAATAAATCCAATCAAATTAATAAGCACAAACCAAAAGGCAAGTGGAAAGATTTCCGTTGGAATTTCTCCTAAAATATCAATCCACTTAGGGCTAAATAGGCTAACAACTAAGACTATTAACAGAAATAGAATACTAAGTATCACTGTCAATCCAAATGCTATTTTTGCTAAGCGCAACTTTTCAAGCTTAGACTTTAGCTGAGCATGCATAGTAGCGGCTGCCCACGGAATGCCAAAATTAGCAAGCGTAAGATAAGCAAACAATGATGTAACTAAGGCAAATAAACCATATTTCTCAGTGCCAAAATAATTGACTGCCACTCGAGTAATAATCAGCATCGAAACTGCTTGGATAACCACAGATAAATAGCTTGTAAATATATTAACTTTTAATCTAAACATAACTAAAAGTCATTTATAATGTTATCAACAATTGTTTGAGAAAAATAATCGGCACTAAATGGATAGACCTTTTCACTATTCAAATAATTCTCAATACTTTGCAAATACCCCAAGTAATCATCATCTGACATATTAATTATAAACGCATATAAATCTTGGTAGCTTTTAAAGTTTCTTTTATCGATAAAACAAGTCGCTGGAATATGCTCGGAAACATTATCCGCCCCCCAATAAACGGGAACACAACCGGCAAAAAAGCAGTCAAATATTTTTTCCGTAATGTAGCCTGAAATATCCCTTGCATTTTCATAGCATATTGCAAATTTATATTTTTCCAAAACCTCTTTTTTAGAAGCTACTTTACCTTGATATGAAGGGAATTTATGCGCAAAACACTTAGACAACCCAGCTTTTTTAGCAATATATCTTATATATCTATTCTCTAAACATAATTCATCCCAACCAATGCCATACAAATCAAATTGATCTGGGTGATATTGCTCAAACCACTGAATTGCTTCTATTCTTTTTGAATATAACTCCAATGGGTGTGTCACCTTCTTATTTCCAGCAATCAATGTGCATAGCTTTTCTTTACTGGCAAAATCTTTATTAATGGCGTCAGGAATCAGGTGAGAAAAATTAATTTTAAAATATTTTTTATTATCGACTAAACGATCATCCCAAGTAAAGATTTTGCGAAAATAACGATGTTTATTTAAATCCCAATTCTCCGGCTTAATAACTTCACTTTCAAATAGCAATAAATATGACTTGTAAGCATCACTTAAGGCAGGTAACTTTGATGGCATATCATTATAAATAACGGCTTTTGCATTTAATATTGGGTTGATATCATGCGTCGATAAATCAATTTTTTCCCCAAGGAAATGTTGTTGTAATTGCCAGTGAGCATACGCAAAATTATCCCGATTAATGATCGGATTATCTAAATTAAACAGTTGATTCTGAAGATGGCAATCTATCACATAAGCAATTTTATCCATTATCTCTAAGCTCCTTATGAATTTCTTTTGCTTGCTCTAGATCATATGTCCACCATTTAGATTCGCATATCATTTTAGCCATATTATCTTCAAATCGATAACGTATAATTTTTGCTGGGACCCCAGCTACTATAGCAAAATTAGGAACATCCTTGGTTACCACTGAATTAGCGCCTATCACTGCACCATTTCCGATGCGAACCCCACGTTTTATAATCGAGTCAACGCCAATCCAAACGTCATTTTCAATTATGCACTCTTTCTGAGTCAGTGTTTTATAAGCATCATCATAGAATAATGAACTAGTAGATAATTTATCAAGCTCATGCTCTCCTTGTCCAATTGATACATTATTTGCAATAGAACAATAATTTCCAATTTTAGCCTTAGTAATATAGGTATACTTCCCAACGTAAACATATTTGCCCAGCTCTGACATTGCATCAATAACTGATCCTTCCATAATTATTGAATGAGAACCAATTCTCGCTTTCACATTAACATGCTTAGATTTAACTCTTATACTCTTTACTACAAATAAGTAAATTCTGATTATTTTATTCAAGAATACCTGCACCATTGCCTGCCCATTTTAATTTACTCATTTTCGCTAAGGTCAAATTTCTAATCATACTTACTTCAATATATTTTCCAAGAAACTTAGTTCTGCATACAGGTTAATCTGAGAGTTCCCAACAAAAAAACCATGTTCATGCAAATAATCAGCATTTTTTAAGCTATCATGAATCTCATAGTCAAAATACTTCATCACTTCATTACGTGCAAAATTTCCCGCAACAATTGGGCGACAATCAATATCGTTTTCTCTAAGCTTTTGCACTATTTTTGCACGCTGCCACATTGAATCAGGTTTAATAATAAATGAAAAACCAAACCATGAGCTTGAGCCCATTTCTTGTTGGATCATTAACTCCGGATGATCTTTAAATAAAGATTGAAAATATTGTGCATTTTCACGTCTTTGCGCAAGAAATTGAGGCAGTTTTTTAAGCTGCTCAATCCCTACTGCACCACTCATTTCAACCGGACGCACATTGTAACCAGGTAATACAAAACGAAATGACTCACTAAATGGATCATCTGACTTATTGGACACATGGTTTTCTTTTGGTAAGTTCCTCGTCCAACCATGTGCTCTAAGACATAATAATACGTGATACAACTCCTCATCATCAGTGACGACAAAACCACCTTCCATCGTTGCCATATGGTGGGAAAAGAAGGTCGAAAAAGTTCCCATTAAACCAAACGTTCCAGCTTGTTTACCATTAAAAGTCGCGCCCATTGATTCGCAATTATCTTCAAGAAGAACAATATCTCTTTGACCAATAATTGCCTCAATGGCAGCAAAGTCATTTGGATTGCCCAGCAAGTTAACCGCCATAATCATTTTCGTTTGATCACTGACTGCATTTGCTAATGCTTCCAAGTCATAATTTAATGTCTTAAGATCAATATCGACAAACTTAAGTTTCAAGCCATATTGCTGCAATGGAAAATAGGTAGTCGACCATGATACTGCTGGGACAATAACCTCATCGCCCTTTTTAAGCTTGGGGGCTTTTGTATAAAAAAGTGCTGCTGTTGCAAGCAAGTTAGCTGTAGATCCTGAGCTGACCATTACCGCATATTTACTGCCTACAAACTCACAAAAATCTCGCTCAAACTGCGCGACACTTTCACCCATTGTATACATATCTCTATCAATCACAGACTGTATTGCATCAAGCTCTTTTTGATCCCATGTTGAGCTTGCTAATGGATACTTTACCTTTGTGTTGTGCATAACACTTCCTTTTTATAAAAATCAATTGTTTTTAATATGCCTTCAGCCAATGAATGTTTGGCTTGCCAGCCAAGTTTCTTCAAAATACTATTATCTACTAATTTCTGTTTCATGCCTTCAGGTTTGCTTAAATCATGTTCAAAAGCGCCCTTATAGTCCAATGCTGTTGCTACTGCCTGATAGTATTCATTAATACTATAGTCAACACCCAATCCAATATTTACATATTGTGGTAGTGCTGCAAACTGATCGACACAAAACCAAAGCGCATCAGCACAATCACCAGCGTACATAAACTCACGCCGTGCTTCACCGCTTCCCCAAACATCAATAATATTTAAGTTATTTTCCTTAGCAAAGTATATTTTTTTAATCACCGCAGGCAGCATATGTGAATGCTGGTCTGAGAATTTATCCCAACGACCATATAAATTACATGGGATAACCGTCTTATAGGATAAGCCATATTGCTTAGCATAGTATTCACATAATTTAGCGACTGTAATTTTAGCTAATGCATAGCCTTCATTGGTTGGCTCAAGTGGCGCCTGAAGTAAATAGTCTTCTTTTAAGGGATTAACATAGTCTTTTGGATACATACAACTACTGCCAACATTAAGAAACTGACGAACATTTGCCTTAAATGCAGCATTCACAAGATTCATTCCCATATTCAAATTGTCATTTAAAAATCTGACGGGATTTGCAATGTTTGCCTGTATCCCACCGACAACGCCCGCGCAATGAATCACAAAGTCAATCTTATGTGTTTTTAGATAGTCTCCAACCTGCTCAGCATTTAATAGATTAAGCTCCTTACTCGTTGGAGCAAAAATATTAACTATTTGCGCCCTAGCATGCTCAAGCAGATTTTTTCCGAGCATCCCATTGCCACCGGTAATTAATACATTCATGCTATTACTCAAACTGTTTTTTAATGTCATAGCCACCTTTCTCAAGGTAAAGCTCCTTTTTCATCAACGCAATATCAGAGTGCATCATATCACTGACTAACATCGCTAAACTATGCTTTGGCTTCCAGTTGAGTTTTTGATGCGCCTTGGTTGGATCTCCAATCAATAGGTCAACCTCTGTTGGTCTAAAATAACGTGGATCGACAGCAACAACTTCTTGCCCAATAGGTAATTGATATTCAGAATGCTCACACGCTGCAACATACGCTTTTTCATCAACCCCATCACCTTTAAACTCTAAAATGATACCCACTTCTTTAAATGCCATTCTGACGAACTCACGCACTTCAGTAGTAACACCCGTTGCCATCACCCAATCTTCGGCTTTTTCCGCCTGCAAGATTAACCACATCATTTCAACATAATCTTTGGCATGTCCCCAATCACGTTTAGCATTTAGGTTACCTAGATATAGTTTATCTTGAAGCCCTAAAGCAATCTTAGCTGTCGCACGTGTGATTTTACGCGTCACGAAAGTTTCTCCGCGAACCGGAGATTCATGATTAAACAAAATACCGTTACAAGCAAAAATATCATATGCCTCACGATAATTTACCGTAATCCAATAAGCATACATCTTAGCAACTGCATAAGGGGATCTTGGATAAAAGGGCGTTTTTTCCGTTTGTGGGATTTCTTGCACTTTACCATAAAGCTCAGAGGTAGATGCTTGATAAACACGTGTTTTCTTTTGAAGACCTAAAATCCTAATCGCTTCTAAAATACGCAATGTGCCAATCCCATCGGCATTGGCGACATACTCAGGTGTTTCAAAGCTCACATGCACATGACTCATGGCTGCCAAATTATAAATTTCATCTGGTTGAATATCAGCAATCAAACGCGTTAAGTTCAATGAATCTGTCATATCACCATAATGTAAGAAAAAGTGACTGTCTTCTTGGTGTCCTTTATATAAATGGTCTATTCGATCCGTATTAATCAAACTACTTCTTCTAACCAAACCATGTACTTCATAGCCTTTATTTAACAACAGTTCAGCCAAATAAGAGCCATCCTGTCCTGTGACACCTGTAATAAATGCTTTTTTCATCAATAAGCTTCCTCAAATCTTTCAATATCATCTTCCGCCAAGTAAGACCCAAGCTGAACCTCCAGTACTTCAACAGGAAGCTGCCCGATCGCAATGACTTGATGTTTTTGTAACGGCTCTATAGTAATCGACATTCCTTGTGATAACAAATATTCTTTGTCTTCAACTTTGACTTTAATCGCACCACTTAGAACAGTAAAATACTCCGTGCGGTGGTAGTGCATTTGTAATGAGCTTTTAGCGCCTGCTTTAAAATACAACTTATTGACGAGAAAGTTTTCACCTTTGGCAATACGATCACTATAACCCCAAGGACCAAAATGTCGTTTATGCTTAATTGCCTCAGTCCTTTTGCTTACCTTAAGCACTTCAACAATCTGTTTAATTGCCTGAGTATTATTGCGATCAGCGACTAAAATAGCATCTGCTGTTTCGACAACAACTAACCCACTAACACCAACTGTCGCCAATAATCGATCATGTGAACGTAAATAGCAGTTTTGTGTATCGATTTGGCAAACATCACCTTTAATGATATTGCCTTTTTGATCTTTTTGTCCTAATTCAAACAAGGCACCCCATGAACCGATATCTGACCATTTCACTTCAGATAATGGAATGACCGCTATTTTATCTGCTTTTTCCATAACAGCATAGTCAATCGAAATGTTAGGACATGCTTCAAAGTGTGTTTTAGCCACACGAATAAAATCCAGATCTTTCACCCGCTGTTCAAAGCTTTTAATACAGCACTCATAAACATCTGGCTGATGCTGCTGCAATTGCTCAAGATAGGTCTTAGCACTAAATAGAAACAAACCACTATTCCAATAAACGTTGCCTTTTTCAATATACACTTGTGCTTTTTCTTTATTTGGTTTTTCTATAAATTGTGCAACTTCATATACCGAATCTGCTACTTTATTACCTACTTCAATATAACCATACCCTGTTTCAGCATGAGTAGGTTTGATCCCAAAGGTATATAGACATTCACTCTGACAATCCAAGTTTTGAATATCTGTTAAAAGCTCCTCAAAGTTCTCAATATAATGATCCGATGGCGAGATCAGCATCATCGCCTCTGGATTCTCTTGATATACCTGCAAAGCGGCTAGAGCAATCGCCGGGGCTGTGTTTCTAGCACATGGCTCCAAAATAATACTCGCTTGGTCTATATGGACATTGCGTAACGATTCTGCTACTTGAAAACGATGATCTTCATTGCAAACGATAACTGGTGGCGAAAATATGGATTGATCCTGATAACGCAAGCAGGTGTTTTGCAAAAGGTTTTTATCATCGACCAATGGAATAAATTGCTTAGGTGATTTTTGCCTTGATAATGGCCATAAACGTGAGCCCACGCCGCCAGATAAAATCACAGGATATATTTTGTTTTGCATTTTCATAAACTCTTTACTTCATCACTAGCCTTTAAACTAGCGCGATGATTTAAACCGTTGACACAACTGTAGTAAGAGTTTAACGCGAAAGGACAGTTTAGAATAGTGATTATATTTAGATTTATTACCCACGGTTGATAAGTTCGCACCATGGCGGCGATATAACATCAGCGGTTTATTAATGACCTTAACTTGGTTTTGTTTCTCGGCAATCAAACCTAGCCACCAATCATGTACTGAGGGGATAGCTTGTGGAAAGGGTAAAGCCTGTTCAACAAACGCACGTTGAAAAGCCATTGTGCATCCTAAATAGCGGTTATGAATCCAGTTAACCCAAAAGCCTCTTTTAAAATAAACATACTCAAAAAGCGACGGAGCTATTACATTTTGCGCACCATCAATAACCTTCGCGTCTGAGATAGCCACCTGATGTGTTTGCAATGCTTCAAGCATCAACTCTACTTTGTTATCTAACCAAATATCATCTTGATCTGCTAAAAATATGTATTGACCCTTTGCATGGCGCAAAACAAATTCAAAGTTCCGTGCCACTCCCTGCTTTGGTCCTTGCAATAATTGGATTCTCGCATCGTTAAAGTTTTTAATAATACTAAGTGCTTGGTCAGTGGATCCATCATCAGAAATAATAAGCTCAGCATTTTGAGGTAATTGCTTCAATATTGAAGCAATCTGCTCAGCAATATAACGCTCGCCATTAAAACTCGTCATACACACTGAAATTATTGGATTCATCTTCTCAACCTTATCGGAACTCGGAACTCGGAACTCGGAACTCGGAACTCGGAACTCGGAACTCGGAACTCGGAACTCGGAACTCGGAA
>NZ_JBXTEF010000005.1:0-60392 GCF_057495195.1 Cysteiniphilum sp.
TGGAAGGCTATGTGCAGCATTTGAGTTGCTGGCACAAAAATACTGTGCATAATTTAAACCTTGATTCACATTTAAAGCGCGTTATATGATGTAGCCTTTGAATTTTAGAATTGCTGAACACCGGCAACTTGCCATAAATGCTCACCATCTTTGCGTGTGAAGTGCCAGATTTCTTCAAAGTTTTGCCAGTCACTATGGGCATCTTCTTTGACTTGTCCAACGAACATGACACTTGCAATATATTGATTCTCTTGACGATCACAGCTCATGACTTTGCAGCTCAAATCTTTAAATTGCGCTAACTCATCATTGTGCTCGATGTCATTTAAGACACTGTGATAGAGATCTTCAGTGATATAGCTTTTGATCTTTTCAAGACCTTCTTTATTGTTTAAAGCTTGTAGTTGATTAAATAAGTTTAACGCTTGGTGATTAAAGACGGTCTCGGGTGTGCCATCAGCCAATTGACCATTAACGATGCCATTACTTACTGGCGCTGAGTGGTTGTGTTCAGTTGCACTTTCTTGTGCATTGCCTGTAAAGGCATTTGCAGCGCTATGCAATGGTGATGCTTGGTTAGGTGAAGCATTATTGTTGCTATTGTGCATTTGTTGCTGCATGGCTTTTCTACGCATAAAGAAAACAAAAAGCGCGATCAATGCGATAACGATAAGTAGTCCTGTCATACCGTGCGCGCTAAAAAGCCAAGCAAAAAGTGCACCCAATCCAAGGGCGGTTAAGATCTTGCCAAAGGTGCCCATACCACCTTTTTTCTGAGCAGTGCTGCCAGCAGCTGTGCTATTGTGTGTTTGTGTCGGTGCTGAGCGACTATAACCATGGCTTGAGCCACCGCCAAAACGCTTAGCTTCAGCTAACTGAAAGCCTGACATCGCTAACAGCATAAATGAGAATATCACGCCAATTTTCTTAAGCATCGTATTGTATCCTTTGGTTTTGCTAAATGAAATCTTGCCAATCATAACCAAAAGCTGCCGTAGAAACTAGTTGAATATTTCAGCAGGGTGGTTGATGTTTGGCTCTGTTAGTCAGGGGGTGATTTAAAAATAAAACGCGCGTATAAATAGCTAATGAGAATGGGAAAATTGAAATGCTCAACCATATCTGATAAAAATCGCGTTTGAAAAATAGGGAACTGTCAGATTGAATCTAAACTTCTGCATAATTGATGTGTGCAACATATTAGGATAATATCGAACTTAAACAATAGCTATCAATCTAGTGGTAAGGCATATGAATGCACTTGAAGACATAAATCTAATAAAGCTAAATCTGCACGATATAACACTGCTTATGAGGACTTTTAATGAGCTTGGGTTATATCAGTCTGGGAATACCTTAGCAAATGAATTTGCAGCAAGACTAATTGAATGTAGCAAAACTAACTGGTCATTAATTAAATTATATTTTAATGATGAAGCAAGTTTAACTGAAGTGTGTCATGAATTTATTAAAACATGCCAGAACCACAAAGAACTACTTGCTCCACAAGATATATTGGCTTGCTGGGATTATCATAATGTGATTACCAATCAATCTATATTAAATGCAATTGAGCCGCTTTGCCTTGAAAAAAAGGATGTCAATATTTTTAGTTATGGGATTGGTAATGGAGAATATGAGCTATCATTAAAATCATTTTTAGAGGAAAAATATTCAATCAATGTTGGTGTTTATGGATATGATCCCTATCCTGATATTAAATCAAATAGTATATGTTATGTAACTCCTGAAGAAAGTGAGCAACCATCCTATGATATTATCATTGCTCGATGGGTATTGCATCATGTCGAAGATAACTGCCGCTGGAGTGAGTTTTCATCTTTCCTTCGATGCTTATCTCAGCATGGAAAAGCAATTATTATCGAGCATGGTTATACTGAAAAGCCGCCAGAAACTCTTCATGAAAAGCTTCTGGCATTCTTAAATGCAACCTATGATGTCATCACCAATTATCACTTACGACCATCGGGATTTATTAACCATAATCAAACGAATCATTCTTTTTATATCAACTATCTGAATATGGATGATATTGCAAGAATTGGCAGTGGGTATAATGTTACAGTTACGACGCTAGGTCCAAAATTTCCACAGCAAACAGAAGTAGTCATCACAAGATAAAAAACCATTTTTTTGTGCCAGCAAAAAGTATTGCTGGCACTACCCCATTTATGATGCGTTAACCCCCACCATAAATTTCTTAAGACTATTGTTAAACATTCAACTTAACTGTTCGGAATGATATCCAAGCTTTTCGCACAATAAAATTGTTATATTTTCAGTAATTTAACTCCAGATATCAGGGATTTCTCCTGCTATAAATGCAGGCAAAGTGCGTAAATATATATAAATTTTGATTGTAATTAATTATGATGTCTCATGACTAAACTTTAGCTATAAAAATAAAGATAGATAGATAATGGAATTGAAATCATGCACATGGCAAGATGTTGCCCAATCGGTAAAGCAAGAAAACAAAGAATTATTTGATGCAATTGAAGATATTGTATCAGTGGATGATGTTTTCTATGAAGGAGCCTATTGTTATGGTGAAAACATTCTACTTAATGGGAAGGTCCAAACTAATGGAATACTAGATGATTTAAACTATGCACATATTCCCTTGTCAATAGTTCTATCAAATAATGTTGAGCTTTATATTGATAATAGCACTCGAACAATTCCATTAAATTTATTGCATCAGGGTGACATCTTTGGAACGTATGAAATTCTTGACGCGTTATGTAACATCAATGCTAAACCACTTTGGTCAATTACTGCTGGAAGTAAAAGCATATTTTGTTTACAAAAGCTAACTGAAGTATCAAGACTTAAAAAGCTACAACAGCATTTCCATCTTAAAAATGATATATTTCCAGCAACCTATCATCAGCATTATCACCTGTTTAAAGCGATTGCTGAGTCTCAGTCATGGACATGCAAAATCTTGTTTTTCCCTAAATCGATTGTAGAGCCCGTCATCAAACGCAAGCCTTCCCATCATTTATTAACTGATTTCATTACACAATACTCATGGAAATCAGTAAATTCATCTGTGGAGATGATGAAAAATTCATTACATTGGGAAAAATTATCACTAACATTGTCCCAATATAATATCAAACTGGATCAACAACACATTGAAACTTTAAAACACTTAATTCAAATTCATAAAGGTAAAGCGCCAGCATTTAGAGTATCTACATCAATGGATGCCCCTATTGATGAAATCAAATATGCATTATCAGAAATCTATCAATGCCGATATCCACCAGATATAATTTCTCTGGCTGGAACAGCCGAGAGTTCCACTGTAAAAAGTGTATATTACTCGTTTTTACACCCGACACTTTTAGATGGTAACGTTGTATTATCTGAAAACTTAAGAAGCTATTATGCTTTTTGTGAAAAGATTTCCTATACACTTAATTGTATTAACCATAATAACAAAGATATGCCACTTCCCATTAATATATACAGCTCTAAGAAAGATATATATGACAATAAGTTAGTGAGATCAAGCCATGAGATAGGCATAGATATTGCTACTGATAATTTATCCAGTTCTAGATTTTTCCGTGCTTGTGCTGAAGTCATTTTTTAGAGTAAGTAATAATTTAAACTCATCACAATCAAGACTCATTCCTTCAGAAAAAGACTTTATACAATCTAATGATGAAAAAATTTGCCGTACTTCATTGTTAAAGTCATCGCCATGATCATAAGTTAGGTATTTTTGTGCTAAGTAATATTGTAATGAAGCATCTGTTGCCAGGCTTAAATTACTCGTTACGTCATCTAAATTTAGGTACCTTAGTAAGAAACAGGCTTGAAAAATTGATCCCAACATTAATGCACGTGTAATGCATATATCTTTAATTGGTACAGACTCACTGGCTTGATCAAAGTTGACAGGAAATCCACCCGAAAGAATGGTTATGGTATTACCGTTGTCTGTCTTTAATTTAATATCGTTTTGTAATGGTTTATTGCTATCAACTGATTTTAGAAGTGATTTGAATTCCTTGTCTTCAGAGCTAGCACTAATCAAAAAGATGTCATGACATAAGTGCTCTTTAAAATTAAAGTCCACACTAATATCTTTTCCTGTTGTTCCTATAATGACTTCTGAATTATGAATTAATTCATCCAATGTTGAAGCCAATTCAACGCTGCTTTTATCTTTCAGTGATTTGCACTTTTCAGACTCTGTATCAAAAGCAATGACTTCATAGCCATTATTAACAAGCTCTCTTGATAAGGCAGCCCCGATATTACCTAACCCAACCACTCCATATACCTTATATTGTGAATAAGGTAATTTGCTGATTTTTTGTAAAACGGTTTTTACCACTTTACTGACAATTTTAGGAGATTCTAATATTTTTTTAACCGCAGATAACGCGGGCTTTAAAATGGGTATATTCATATGTTGAGAAGCACTATTGTACAGACCTCCTCTTGTATGCTCTATGACAATCACACTATATTTATTCTTCAAATAACGAGGAATTTCCTCTAACGCCCTGCCGCCTTCATCTAAAATAATGATGTTATCAATATTATTTGCATCCTCGATGTCAGCTAATGCATATTGCCACATATCTCTAATTGTCTGTTTTATTGCAATAGAAAACTCTCCTGGCTTTATCGTGTGGTTAATGGTGTGAATGTTAATTCCTTTACCTCTCAAAGTTTGAATAGCAGGAAAATAATCGGAATACAACTTACCAGCAAATCTAATTTGTTCTGGTATTGCACCTGCACACAATAAACCATCAAATAAGCATAGCTCCGTTTCCATTAAGTGCTGTACACCAATCACATAAGATCTTGATAAAATATTTTTCAAATAAACCCGACTTGTGTCTGATAGGTCATTCATCATATCATCAACCAAATCCACTTGATACGGTGACATTTTACTTTTAAATTGATTTACAACATACATCGTAACCCCCTTGTATTTAAAGATTTATATTATCTGCTGAAGCTAATCTTTTAGCATAAGCATAATCATTATAAGAGGATTCACTTTTAGATAATATAAACTCAAAAGGTAATATACGTATCAAAATCTGAAATACACATAAATGAGCTAATCTTTAACGCTCAAACATGAATATTACAACACCTATATCCCTATTAGGGTTTGATCTTAAAATGCAGATATCCATGCCAAAATTTATATATTCCTTTAATTTTTGCCTCTAGATGGGGGCTATTAGCAAGCAAGGCAACCTACGTTTAAGTGACGGGGTAGTTCACTTAAAGATAAGCTATCTGCACTGCTAAATAATAACTAATTTTACTCAATAAATCTACAAACAGACTTGTAATCATTTAGAAAAATGTAAAAATATACATCTTATATCCAAACTAAATAATCACCACCGTATTCACCCAAACCATAATAAGACTAACAAATATAAAGCAAGCAAGTAGACCAAACAAAAATAACTCATTCATCATCATTACCCCAGTTAAGAGTGATCGCACACATGTTGAGTATAGCCAAAGAAATAATGATGGTTTGCAATTATAAACTATACTCAACCTAAGAATGATCAGATGGAACCTAAACAAACAATGGATATAAGAAATAAACTCCCTTTCTATAGTGGACTATGCTTGCTACTGGGCTTGGTTGAATCTGCTATTGCAGCAAATGTTGTCGATAATCATGACCAAGATGATTTGCATCCTACGATGGCATTGCATAATTCAGATAATCGCTTGGATAATCACTGGTACTTTGGTCCAACACTAGAGGCGCGCTATACCCATAGTCGTATGAATCTTTTTAATGTCGTTGGCACAGCCGTAACATCTGAATGGATGGGTGGTGCTATTTTTGGTGTGATTAGCACCTATAATCATTGGCAAGCGCATTGGTATATCCATGGAGCGGCAGGAACAGGACGCGTTAATCTGCGCGCAAATGATTATAATATTGATCAACACACTAATCTTGAGCATTACTTTGCAACGTCAACTTTAAGCCTTGGTTATGAGTTTATTCAAGGAAGATTTCATATAACTCCAGGTGTTTACATCACGGCAAATTACTCAAAATATCGTACGACTGAACCGATGATGTTGGCCTTGATCAATACCAGTGGCACCAATCAGGATGATCTATATTTGCATGCAGGGGTATTGCAATCTAGTACATTTCATTTTAATCATCATTTTTCAATCTCCAGTCGCACTGAGCTTGGTTATATTTATTATAACAATACGCAAGTGGATTTTTATCAAGCCAATGGTCTAGGCACGCTATCACAATCGACTACGAATCATGGTGGATTGTATTCATTATTAGGTGTTAGCTTTAATTTTGATAGCAGTTATGGACGTTTTATTATTGTGCCATGGGCAAGCTATATTTATGTTCCCGCAAAAAACAATAGCATTAACAGCAATGTGAGTGCTGTTGGCTTGAAGCTTTTGTATCTTATTTAGTGCATTGCGCTTGATTGGGAATATACAAGCTCTGACCAATATAAATCTTATTGCTGTTTTTGATCCTGTTATACTTTGCCAAGCAATTTGTTGTAATTTTGTGATGCTTGGCAATTAATGACAATGTATCGCCTTTTTTAATAACATAGTCAGAAGCTTCGCCAAGTAACTTTATTTGCGAAGCATAACAAAGCGGGTTAAGTAGAAATAGCGCCAGAATAAGCGCTATGGTTTTATGAATCATTAATTAATTAGCAAGCGTGTGCTGCTGGAATCACAAGCTTTTGACCCACGAGAATCTTAGATGGGTTGGTGATGTTATTTTCTTTAGCAATACAGTTGGCGCCTTTAGTTTTTGATAAGCCATGTGCTACAGCGATATCATACAATGTATCACCTTTTTTAACAGTATATGTTGCATTACCAATAGCTGTTGGTGCTGGAACTTCAGCTGCGGCTGCAGTCGGTTGGCTATGCATTACAGGTTGCTCTTGACCGATTGCATTGTTCTCTTCATTTGAGAAATAGTTGCTTGGCCCCATCGGGATCGTGTAAGTCAAACCAATAGAAGCCGTTGCTTGCCCCATGTTGTGACCACCTTGTGGTAACCAGTTGTATTGGTATTGTGCAAATACATTCAAGGTGCGAGACAATTGGTAACCAGCACCCACTGCAACAACAGGTCTGAAAATTTTGCTGTAGTTATCATTAGCACCAACACGGTTCCATGCATAACCTGCTTTGCCAAATACATTAAACTGTTTGTTGCCACCAAAGTAGTATTTACCAACTAAGAATAATGGCACATTCCAAACATTGATTTTGTTACCTGCTGTTTTTGATACTTGGTTTGCATATTGCAAATCCATTTCTGCACCAACGCTAACGCTGCGATTTAAAGCGTAGTCATAACCTACTAAACCACCTAAAGCTACACCACCTTTGTGGTTTGCAAAACCATTTTGTGCAAATGAATAACCAACGTTACCACCAACAACTAAACCACTTTGTGCGCCAGCATTTGCTGCAGAGATGCTTAATAATGCAATGGCTGATAAGCCAATTATTTTGTTCATTTTTGTCATGAGATAAACCCCCTATAGATTTGTTTTGTACCAAAGACCTATTTTTGGTTCGCGCAAATTAACGCAAAAAATTGGAAAAATCAAATACGATACGCTTATTTCTATTAACATTACGTTTATTATGACCAATGTTTGGCTATACTGGCCAAGGAGTTGATGGAAAGATAAAAAGGAAATTGTTATGCCTCTCATTCAAATATATTTTGGTCGCAGGTATCACCCCGTTAGTTATGGCATTCGTTGGGTAACGCGTTCACATTTCTCACATGTCGAGCTGCAAGTTGATGATGATTGCTATAGTAGTAATGGTTCATTAGGTGTTTATAAGCGCAGCTATGATGATTTACGTCAATCTCAAGATATGCTAGAAACATGGTGTACAGAAATCAGTGACGCACAAAAGAATAGTCTGATTAGTTTTTTAAATAATCAACTTGGCAAGAAGTATGATTATTCATCCGCCTTGGGTCTTGGCTTATGGCGTCGTGACTGGATGGATGAGCATGATAAATGGTTCTGCTCAGAGCTTATTGATGCCGCATTTAAAGCGGCAAAATCACCGCTAACCAACAGTGACTTTGCTTCACATCGCTTAACGCCGAATGATTTAAGAACCTCATTGGCAATAAAGCGCGAAAAGCTTGAGAAAAATATTCACAACAAGAGTTGGTGGCAGAAATTAAAGTTTTTTTAGAGCGGCATTATTAATGCGATAATGACTTGTCATCGCTCTTTTGTTGATTTTTAGCTTGTAGATAACTTTTTTCAATTCGACCAAAAAGATCAAATTGAGATTTAACCTCTTTGCATGGGAAAGTTGCTTCCATAACGCCAAGCACGTAATAAGTAAATGGCAATACTTCCTTTATTGACAAGATATTATTGTATGCATCCAAGCGTGATAGATTTGCCATAATGATGCTATTAAATGTATCGATATCTAAATTGATAGGCTCATCTTTGGCATTGGCACAAAACAATGGTTTTTCCTGTATTTCGCGGGAAAAGACATCAGCGGCAATAAGCCAATTCTCAGTATCATCGAGGATTCCGCGCGCGCGTTGATTATCAGTAGGATTATCTGAATAATAAAGCTTAAGATAATCAGCAACGGTCATATCATTCAACGATGATTGGACTGCCATGCTTGCTGCTGCCGTGCTATAAATTGGCAGTACAATACATAGCATCGAGAATAAGAGAAAGAAAATAGTCTTTTTCATCTATTTACGGCTTTAATTTCTTTAGTGCATTAATAATTGATTGTGTTTCAGTAATTGTTACAAAATCAATCGCAGCAGTGGCAGCATAGACTGGGTAAGCGTGATCATTTGTCACATTTAAATCTTTAGAAAATTTACTTAATAAGTTTTTGTAACGATCAAAGCCCTTCATATACGCTTGCATAAATTGATTATTTTGCAGTGTTTCAGTTGCTACTTTATAGCTACAAACTTTGGCAGGATCCGTGGTGTAATAGAACTGCATATAAACATTAGCATCATGCAAGAACTTAATGCTATCCAATAATTTATTGTTGTCTAATAACTTATTAAAGGCATTGACTGATCCTAGAATATTTTGATAAAGATCAGTGCCGCGCGAGGCTTTAACGGCTAGAACACAGTCATTCTCCGAGAATTTTTGATAATTATCAACGGATTTAATCGTTGATGTATAAGCGATACCTGCTGCTTTGATGATCTTCTTAGGCACGGCATATGCTTGCGCCATACCATCATAATAACGAACTTTAGCGGTGTCTAAATCAACTTTTTGTGTTTTACCAATTGTGCCTAACAATGATTTTGTTGTTGTGTAGGTCATCGGTTGCGCCGCACCGCTCATCATCTTTTTCATAATGGCGTGATATTCATCCATGTTTTGATCGGCGTCATTAAATTTTACTTTCGATAAATTAGTTCCTAATTCAATCGTGTTAATGCCCATTTGCATAGAGAGCCCTAAAAAAGGCCAAAAAGACTTAAATTTTGTCCAACCGCTATATGTTCTTGCTTCTGCTACTGCACTATCAGCCCATTGCTTATGATCAGCAAGTACAGCCTGTGCCTGTTTGTTTACCTCAGCATTACTTTGATTGATTGCATTAACAAATGCCTCAACTCTTGCCGTGGGATCCACGTAAGTGTTGTGTGCATCATTAGCAGCATAGGCTAGCGAACCACTAAATATCAATGTACTGCATATGCCTAACGTGGTGATTGCTTGCCTTCTCATTTTCGACTCCTTTTATGATTTTTGCTATAACATTCTTGTCAATATCATTATGCAATATAACATTGCAGTTAATAACTTAGCACAATAATAGACATTATTGATACTAATGGATTCATCTTGATGATCAAACTCGTATTATTACTATGAATTGAGATGATACATCGATGCATTGACATAAACTATATTAACTATTTTTTAAAAAAACAATATACGTAATATTACGTATTCTCACATGCGGCTTTACTTTTGACATAAAAAACTATGAAGAAACAAAGAAATAACTATCAACAAAAAAGAAATTAAGTATAATGATAATAATTAATTATTAATTATTAATTATTAAATGTCGTTGAATTTTTCCCAGAAGAGCTGATCGCTCCCTGAGCGTAAGTCGAAGGGAGTGCTAATAAATTTGACATGTAAGTACCTAAACAATAGTTTCTTGGTAATAATGGATATTTGGGTCAAGCCAGAATATGACAACTCGCTGTCATTCTTGGACTTGATCCGAGAATCTAAAAAACACCTGATAATATTTGCATAGGTACTTATTATACTGGCTTCAACTTATGTTCAGCCAGCGACTGAGTGTTGATAGATGATAAAGTTGTTATAACCTAATTGTGTAATTTAAGAAGGATGTAGTTATGAAAAAAGTGATTATTGTTGGTGCGACGGGTACGATTGGGCAAGGTGTTTGTGATACATTGCAAAACCATGATTATGAGGTTGTGAAAGTATCACGTTCAGGTGGTATTGGAGTGGATATTACCGATCTTAACTCGATCAAAGCCATGTATGCCAAGATTGGTTCATTTGACGCCTTGGTATCGACCACGGGTAAAGTAACTTTTAAAGCGTTAACTGAAATGACGGAAGCGGATTTTGTGCTTGGGCTTCACAATAAATTGATGGGACAGGTCAATCTCGTGCAAGAGGGATTAAAATATATTAACGATAATGGTTCATTTACGCTAACCACAGGGATTTTAAATCAAGAGCCTATCGCCCTTGGCGCCTCGGCAGCAATGGTTAATGCCGCACTTGAAGGCTATATCAAAGCCGCAAGCTTAGAGCTGCGCCAACAAGTGCGTATCAATGCGGTAAGCCCAACGGTTATCACCGAAGCTCTTGCATCTTATGCACCATTCTTCCCTGGTTTTGAATCAGTATCAGCACATGAGGCAGCAGGAGCTTATCTAAGATCAGTTGCTGGCATTGAAACTGGCAAAGTTTTTAAAGTGGGGTTTTAATGGTTTAAACACTTTACGACATCTAAAGCTGCGGCTTTACGCGCGGGTAGCAAGCCGCTTAATATCCCTAAGCTGACGACGGAGATAAATGCCAATAATACCGCAAAGGGTGAGATGAACCAGATAAACTGGGTCTCTTGTACGAATTTTGAGGCGATATATAAGATCAACTCATAGCTGCCAACGCCAAGAATAAAGCCGATAATGCCAGCACTTAAGCACAGTAAAATGGCTTCAATCAAATAGCTCCAAAAAATTGTGCGATCTCCGGCACCAATAGCTTTTAATAAACCGATTTCATATAGATTTTCAGAAATTGATGCTAGCATCATATTGGTAATGCCAATACCTGCCACAACAAGTGACACGATCGAGATCACGGCGAGCATTAACGTGAAGATATTTAAGAAAGTCTGGATATTATGCAGTAGATCAATATCCGGTGACACCATAAAGGTGCCGCTATTGCCATATTTGCTGGTGAAGTAATTTTTAAGCGCATCACTGACTGGAATGACAGCGTTTACATCATCAACACTAAAATAAAACTGCGCTAAAAAGCTCCAATTTACCTTTTGTAAATAGGTAAAAGGCAGGAGAACCTGGGTGTTGATATTATTCCAAGCATCACTGCTTGAGCTTGATTTTTTCTTTAGCACGCCAATGACAAAGCAGGTATAACTACCACCATAATCACCAATCTTAATAACATTACCAATCGCGCGTTGCGTTGGAAAAAGCTCGCGATTAATATCATTACCAATAATACAAACGTTGTCAGCATTTTGAATATCAAGTGCTGAGAAATTTCGTCCTTGCGCTAAGTGTGTATTCACAATAGGTAAGAAATATTCATTAACACCTTGAATTGAGATTTGATTTTGATGCACTTTGTTACTGTTAAAAATCACACTATTGGCATAGCTGCTAATCGAAGGCGATAGCATAGTAATCTGTGGAAAAATTTGCTTTATTGGGATGAGATCATCTTTAACCGAAAGTTGCTCAAATGCGGAATTGCTATGATCTGATGCTGATTGCATCCAATTTTTGTAGGCATAGAATAATACCGTTTTTGCGCCCAATTTATCATAAGACGCTAGAATTTTATCCTTAGCATATTGTCCAAGCGTCATCATCACAATAATGGAAGCAACACCGATAATTACACCCAAAGCAGTCAATAGTGTTTGACCTTTTTTGATCATCAAGGTGCGCAAGGCTAAAGCAAAAAGCCGTGTTAAAGCATGTATGTAGCTACTGCTTGAGCTTGGCTTTTGTTTATTACCGTGGTCTTGAATTATATCCTGCTTGGCAGACGAATTTGTTTGGTTGTCCTTTTTAATATCCGCAAGCACTTTACCATCTTTAATCTCAATAGTGCGCGGCGCAAACTCAGCAATTTCCTTATCGTGTGTTACTAAAATGATTGTTTTTCCGCGTTGATTGAGTTTGGTTAATAGCGCCATAATGTTCTGAGTATTATGACTATCCAAATTACCCGTTGGTTCATCGGCAAGGATAATATCGGCATCACGCATCAATGCTCTAGCAATTGCGACACGTTGTTGCTCACCGCCTGATAGCTCTTTAGGATAATGATCTAGGCGATGGGCAATACCGACTTCTTTAGCAATGTCATGTGCCTTTTGTTTTAATGCTTTGCGATCATGTTGAATGTTGATCGGGTAATTCATCGGTAACAGGATGTTATCCAGCACACTAAGCTTGGGTAATAGATGAAATTGCTGAAATACAAAGCCGATATGTTTAGCACGTATCTGTGCTAGCTTACGACTATCAGCATGTGCAAGTGACTCGCTATTGATTTTGATATTGCCTGATTCAAGTGTCAGCATTGCACCGAATAAATGCAGTAGCGTTGACTTGCCTGATCCTGACGCCCCGACAATGGCAACAAAATCACCTTGTGTGATGTTTAGATTAATATCATGTAGCACAGGTGTTGATTTCATTGCGCCATGGTAGCTAAAACTAAGATTACTTACCTCATACGCCAAACTCATATGGCTATACTCCGCTAAAATAATCGATTGGCTCAACTTGATCACCGACCGTTAAGCCTTTGGTGATTTCAACATCTTGTGTGGTTTGTATGCCTAAGCTGACTTCTTGCATTTTACCATTGCTCAATTTGACATAATTATGCCCATCTTGAATGCGAATATATTGTTTAGGAAGGGCGATGACGTCGTGCTTTTCATCAATGTAAATATCACAAACAACATTCATTCCGGGAAGCAAATCAGCATTTTTCGTTGTAACGAGTACTTTAATTGGGTAAGTCGTTTGTTGTGTCGAATTAAATGACGTTCCCGAATTATTTGGCGAGGGTGCGAGAGCGACGCTAGTAATAACACCATTAAAGCTAGTATCGTTGTTAGCTGATGCTTTGATCATGACTTTTAAGCCTTTTTTCATTTGCAATATGTTTGATTCAGTAATATTTGCGGTAACATAAAGCTTCGATAAATCATCAACTTTGAGAATGAAGTCACTGTTTTGAGTGCTGCCAGAACCTTGGGTGACATACTCACCTTCAGATTTCTTGATATAAACCACTGTGCCTGCATAAGGTGCTCTAATTGGATAGACCTTCTCTGGTGATTGTAGAGAGCTAACGATACTCACAAGAGGGTCACCTTGAATGACGTGTTGTCCTAGATCGACATAGATTTTTTGGATATAGCCTGCATAGGGTGCGGTGACTACGGTTTCTTTGTTGGCACTAACTTCTCCGGCAGCGGAGATTTTGTTTATCAGCGTTTTTTTGCTTACTGTATAGGGCGTATTCGTTGTGGCTAATGGCTGACTGGTTTTAGCAAAGAAGTAATAATAAAGCCCATAGCCAAGCGCAATTAGGATGATAATGATAATTAGCCATTTAATGATTCTTGAAAACATAACGCTCAATGTCTCCTTTATAGAAATGATATTGATAGGTGTCTTTTAATAAACTTGCATAGAGATTGAGCATCGTTTGCTCAGCCGTTTGTAAGCTACTTAATGCATTGATTAAATCAAGGTAAGACTGACTTCCAGCTTGAAAATTACGTTTCACCGATGTGTAACTTTCTTTGGCGTATTTCTGCAGTTCAATCGCTGTTGGCAAGGTGTCATATTGGTTTTTGAAATCATTGAGTAAATCCGCAAGCGTTTTTTGCACATCGAGTATGTTGCCTTGATTGTCATATTGATTTTTAAGCTTTGTTTCTTCGGCAATGACGATATTGCGATCCAACGTGCCACCATCAAATAGGTTAAAACTCAATGTTAAGGTCGCATTCCAGCTAAACTCTTTGCGTGCACTAATGCCACTAAAAAAACCATTTTGTGCATAAGGATTTTGATAACCACCATTGATGGAGAAGGAGGCGTTTGGCCAGTAATTACGTTTTGCTTGATTGATACTCCAATCATCTTTTTGCTGTTGTAATTGCCATAATTTAGATTGATAGAGATATTGCTCAGAGAAGTGTGTTAATGCTTTAGGGATATCTTTTAGATCTTGTAATGCCAATACATTAAAGCTGAAATCCTGAGGGCTAAAAGCACTAATCCCCATGCTCTTTAGTAACTTCTGCTTGGCAACTTTAAGGCTTTGTTTTTGTTGCTTTAACGTAATCTCGGTACTTAAGAGCTGCGTTTTTAAGTTTAGCTCATCCGAGCGTGATTTAAGCCCTTGTTTATATAGGGTGTTGGCGCTTAAATACTGTGTTTGATATTGCTGATAAAGTGTTTCTTGCAATTTAAGGTTGTGTACACTAAGCGAGTATTGGATAAAATTTTCAGCCACTTCTTGGATTAGCTGGTCTTTAGCATAGCGATAGTTAAGTTGATCAATCGCGGTTTGGATCTTGGCTTGGTAATAGTTGGTGATCTTAATACCATTTTGACTAAAATCTTCCGATAACTGCAAGCCAAAGGTATTCCCTGTATTAAATTCTGTGCTATTGACTGCGCTGTATGTCGTATCACTTGCTGTTGATGTGCTGACTAAGTCAAGCTTTGGCAAGAATGCGGCAAAAGCATTGTCTTTTTGCAAAGTGCCAATGTTAAGTTGTGATTGTTGCGATTTTAAACTCGGAGAATGGTCAATTGCGTATTGCACCGCTTGCTGCAAACTAAAGCTTTTGCAAAACCCAAAAGAAGCCGTCGTGCTTAACATGCATAGACTAAGATATTTTAGATACTGGTTCATGGGAGTTTAGCAGTCAGCAGGTTTAGGAATGATGAGGGTTTGTCCTGCTGCTAAGCGATTTGGATCAGTGATTTTATTGGCTTTAGAAAGACAGGTCATACTGATATTATTCTTGCGTGCAATGCTATATAAGCTATCGCCAATCTCGACTTTATAAGTTACTGGTTGATGATTATCTACAGCGTTAGCAATTGCTGAAATTTCTTGAGTTTTTGTTTCAGGTGCACCGACTGCCTCAACGATTTTGGTTGTGTTATTGTCGGTAGACGCCTTGTCTGTTGTGGTTTTGTCATTATTGCTTACTGTTGAAGATGTATTGTCTTTAATAGCTTGTTCTGTCGGTGCTGTGGTAGTTGACTCTTTGTGTTGACTGCTAAATTGTGCACAACCTGCTAACAATAGTATTCCGGCTGCAAGAATATAAAGTTTCTTTTGCATAACTCACTCCTTCTTTTGATGATACCTCACCAGTGTAGCTATAAAGCATAAGTGCTGCAAAAGATTTACGGCTGAATTGTGGAGTACAGGTCTGTACTGTTTGTGAACCATTATAAGGATGAGAGGCAATAGGATGAGTCAGATTGCTATCGTACGCAAATGATATAAATCATTTTGATAATAGTTTGTTACTCAATATGAACTATGCTTATGGCGGTATGTTATTCCATATCACCTAATGAGTGCTCACCTTTAATGCGCACAAAGATTTCTTCACGATGTACTGACACCTCTTTAGGTGCGTTTATGCCTAGACGAACTTGATTTCCTTTGACGCCCAAAACAGTGACTGTTACTTCGTCCCCAATCATGACAGTCTCGCCAATTTTTCTTGTTAAAATTAACATGTTAAAGTTACTCCTTATTATATAGCTTTATCTTCCAAAGCTGATTAAACCTATACCAACCCTTTGCAAAGCAAATGCACAACCCCAAGCTTAAAATGCTTTTAGTCCTCGCAAAAAGTATAGACTTAAAATATTTATATGCATCTAAAAACTGGATAATTCTAAACAAATAAATAAGTTTTACCAGAAATTTATGCATTTAAATTGAAATTGACTAGTTTTGCCACAGCAGTAGTAGGGCTTTGGGTGAATTATCAGTTATACTGAAAAGCATTATTAAGCTGCGCTTATATCAGATGTTTTTATTTTATAAGTTAAATAAAATTATTTTTAGTTATCTAAATGATGAGCAACGCGCATTAGTGGCAGATGCTTTTTTATTTGGTGCTGATGCGCATGAGCTGCAGGTTAGAAGCTCTGGTGAGCCTTATTTTACCCATCCAGTGGCAGTTGCTTGTGTATTGGCAGGCATGCGCCTAGATTGTGAAACGGTGATTGCTGCCCTGTTGCATGACACGATTGAAGATACTGAAATCTCGTCAGAAATGATTGCCAAACGTTATGGTGAAAAAACAGCGCAATTAGTTGAAGGTGTTACCAAGTTAAGTAAGATAGAAACACATTCAAAGGCAGAGTTGCAAGCTGAAAATTTCCGTAAAATGGTTTTGGCAATGGTGCAGGATATTCGTGTTATTTTGATTAAGCTGGCTGATCGACTACATAATATGACAACCCTTGCGCCACTTCGCCCAGATAAGCGTCGACGGATTGCATTAGAGACTTTGGAGATTTATGCCCCTATTGCGCACAGGTTGGGGATGCATCATATTAAGAATTCCTTTGAAGAGTTAGCTTTTGAGGCAATGTATCCTTATCGCTATAAAACGCTTAAAACAAAAGTATTACATGCACAAAAGCATCGTGATCGCTTGTTTCGTAAGATTATGGAGCGATTACAACACCACTTGGCTGAGCTGTTAGAAAGTGAACAGTTGGTTTCTGGGCGCAAGAAACGTTTATATAGTATTTATCGCAAAATGCGTGATAAAGAGATGTCATTCTCTGAAATTATGGATATCTATGCTTATAAGGTCATC
This sequence comes from Cysteiniphilum sp., assembly GCF_057495195.1. Classification (NCBI taxonomy): domain Bacteria; kingdom Pseudomonadati; phylum Pseudomonadota; class Gammaproteobacteria; order Thiotrichales; family Fastidiosibacteraceae; genus Cysteiniphilum; species Cysteiniphilum sp. The sequence continues at coordinate 17,227 of NZ_JBXTEF010000005.1, forward strand.
GCACCAACGCGTCGTGAGTGTTATATGATTTTAGGTGCGATTCATGAGATCTTTCGTCCAATTCCAGGGCGTTTTAAAGATTATATTGCGACACCAAAAGCCAATGGTTATCAGTCATTGCATACTACAGTTTTTGGTCCTTATGGTGTGCCAATCGAAGTGCAGATAAAAACCAAGATGATGGATGATACGGCAGAGAAGGGGGTTGCCGCACATTGGATTTATAAGGCAAAGTCATTAAGTCATGATAATGCTCAGAAATGGCTAGAAAAACTTTCTGATTTGCAACAACACGTCACCAAATCAACCGATTTTGTTGAAAGTGTTAAGCTTGATTTATTTCCCGATGAAGTTTATGTGTTCACACCAAATGGTGAGATTATTGAGTTACCCAAAAGTGCGACGTGCGTTGACTTTGCTTATCACATTCATACCTATATTGGTAATCACTGTATTGCCGCTAAGGTCAATCGTAGGATCACACCATTGAGTTATATATTAACCCATGGCGATACTGTTGAGATCATTACCTCGCCTAATGCCCACCCAAATCCCGCATGGCTTGAGTTTATTAAAACAGCGCGTGCCAAACACGCGATAAAACATGCTTTAAAGCGCCATGAGCATGAAGAATTTGTGCATATTGGGCAGCAGATTCTCACACAAGCGCTACTAAAAAATCATATGGATTTTTCGACTATTTCAGCGGAATTATTACAAGAGGTATTAGTTGAATTTAATTTCCCTACTATTGCCGAGTTACATGCCGCTATTGGGCAGGCGAATTTTTCAGCGAATACGTTTGTACACTTTGTTGAGCAAAAACAACAACTTGAAAGTGATGGTTATGACTCACAACGCAAATTATTAATTGATGATAGTTATTTGCGCCAATTAGCAAGCTGTTGCACACCAATTCCTGATGATCCAATTACAGGTGTATTGATCTCTGACAAAGGACTAATGATTCATCGCATTAAATGTAATGAGTTATTAAAACTTAAAAAAACACATGAAATTATTGAAACACAATGGGTAAAAAACTGCACAGGTTATTATCCGGTAAAGTTGCGTGTGAGTTTGCAAAATGTACAAGGTGCAATTGCCAAAGTCACTGCTAATATATCACGTCATGATGCACAAATTTTAAGTTTCAATATTCTGGAGTCTGATTCGCAATATGGTATCGTGCAAACGATGGTTGAGGTCAAAGACCGTGTGCATTTGGCGCGTGTCATCCGTGGGTTAAAGCACTTAAAAATATGTCTTAAAATAGAGCGTGTTTAATTAAGAAGTCTTTTTGCCTCTTCAAAAGAGCGTTTAACACAGTCCTCAACGGCTAAGCGCGTAAAGTAGTTGCCCGTTAATGCTAAAGTTTTATCTTTGGTCAGCTCATTATTAATTTCATCAATAAACTGTTGGTGCTGTGATTGATAACATGGCACGCTATTTTTTTTATGTTTTAGATCAATTAATGCGTCTTTTGGGATGTTGAGTTTCGATAAAAATCCATCAACTAAGTGTTGATAAGGAGTGTCTGTATTTTTAAAATGCACTGTCATGCCACGATATCTCTCATGTGTTAGCGTGTCACGTGTCACCATCGAAAAGAAGTCTTGTTTGACACCAATTAAGCCATTGATTGGCTTAATATGTTTGATCTTGTCTTTATTAAAAACTAAAGCGACTGTTATGAGCTTAGAAATATCAGGTTGATGCTGAAGATGAACAAGTGGATGATTAATTTGTGCAAGCAATCGATAGCAAACATGCCACGGTGTTGCTAAAACCAGCTTATCTGCTGTGAATACACCATTATCTGTGGTGATATGCCACTGTTTGTTCTGCTGCTCAACGCTCATGACTTGAGTATTTAGATTGATCGTTGTATTTGGGTTAGCTATATCTCTAAATAGGCTTGACATGCCGTGCTCAAAAGTAAAACTGCGTGGTAAGCTTTTATCTTTAGCACGTGTTTTAAAAAGAAAGTCAGCCGGGAAATGTTGGCTATCTTGACAAAGTACGGCATCAAAGCAATAACGTAGTGTTTTTTGATAATTTTGAGATCCGAAGACAAAGCTGAAATATTCTTCAACGGTGCGATTATTAGCATGGCTAAATTTAAATAGCGGCAAGCCAATACCTGCGCGAATTGGATTAAGCTTACTGACAACACTCGCGATTTTATTTTGTGCTGTTAGTAGTTTAAAGGGGTGTTTTTCACGTTTTTGCAACTGATTCAAAAGTCCGCTATCACGACACAAACTAATTAAATGTTGATAAGAGTTGTAAATGGTATGCGCACCTAGTTCAAGCCAAAAATCACGTGTTTTGGGGCTGTGGTAGGTTTCAATGCAGCCACCAAGCTTGTTACTTTGCTCAAGGATAATACTCTTATATCCTTTAAGCGCTGCAAAGTGTGCAAAGCTTACCCCTGAGATGCCGCCGCCAATAATTATAATCAACTGGTTGTTCATAACTATTTTCCTTGTTTAGTTAATCTAGTTGTAGCACTTCGCTTTTATAGCTCAAAAAATTTGTATCATCTTAAGGTTAACAGAGCTGTTGTTTGCCCACACCGTTAATGGAAGGAAAATTATTAATATTGACAAGTGTCTTAGTGGCTTCATATATGCCTCCAACCTAACTGTTATCTGTTTTTTCTTGATTATCCAAACCAAGTTCAAATTGAATCTTTTCCTCTAATTGACTGGCATCGGGCAAAGCATCTCTTAGTTTTTCAGGTATGTCACGGGTTAATTGATAACCTGCAACACCAACCGGTTTATCGATCCCTCTTAAAGCATATTCAACGTCAAATTTACTGTGTTCACTACATAAAATAATGCCAATAGATGGATTTTCATTAGGCTCTTTAACGAACTCATCCAAAAGGTTTAAGTAAAAATTCATTTTGCCTGCATGTTCTGGTTTAAAGCGAGTTCTTTTTAGCTCCAAAGCTACTAATGCTTGTAGTTTTCTGTGGTAAAACAATAGATCAATAAAATACTCTGAGTCAGGTGTTACAATACGATATTGATTGCCAATAAAGCTAAATCCATAGCCTAATTCCATGATGACATCTTTAATTTTTTCAACCATGCGGCGCTCAATTTCAGTTTCAATAACTGGTTCAGCAATGCCCAACATGTCAAACATGTAAACGTCTTTCATAGATTGATCTGCCTGCTCTGCAAGCATCTTTGGGAGCGTACTGTCAAAATTATGATGTTTAGTCGCCAAGTGGTGTCGCTCGTACGCATTTGAATTTATTTGGTCACGTAGTGTATCGCGTGTCCAAGCAAAATCTTTAGTTGACTTAAGGTAATACAGCTTTTTGTTATCCTCTTTTACCTTGCTCATGATGAGTAAATTTTGCCCCCATGGAATTTCTCCAACAAACTGTTGGAGTTCTGGTTTGCCATTATATTCAAGATAAAATTGCCTCATATACCATAAGTTTTGGGGTGAAAAACCAAATTTTGCGCTTGGAAATTTCTGTTTCAAGTCTTTGGATAGACGTTCTACAACCGATTTTCCCCACCCATATTGATCTTGATATTGAACAATGTGCTCGCCTAGCCACCAATAAAGGGAAGTTACTTCTTTATTCACTGATCTCACTGTCCGTATACATGACTTATGTATCTCAGTTGTTGCTTGCTTGAGGAATGTAGTGTATTCCGGTAATTCTTGAGTAGTAAGAGTATTCATCTCAATGACCTATGTTGAAATTCCAATGTTGCGCAATTTCTGGATAAACTCATTTTCCCGAGGGGAGTTAGGCTTACCCCGTAAGTGATCTTGTACTTCCTTAGCTGATGCATTTAGCGTCTCATTGGTATCTTTCATTCAATTGATAATCCTTTCGTGCAAGTTGAGCCCCTAATGAATTTAAATCAAAATGTAACGTTTTCTCAATCAATTTCGGTGTGATTGCAAAAGCGCGTTGCTATGTCTAATGCCTGAACTAATGAGATTGCGTATGCGCCTGTTCCTAAGCTAAAAGTAAGCATTAACGTATTATTTGATTCGTTATAATCATACTTAAGATCATCAGGATATGCATAGATGCTGCGAAATTGCATCTCGCAATGCGTTGTTAAATGCTCAATAAACTTGCCATGAGTTTGCGTAAACTGTTCATATTGGCTCAATGCCTCAGCATTGAAGAATAACTTTTGCTGTTTACCAATCAATGGTGCGGCAATGCTTAACGCTTTGGAGTCAATACGCTGTTGGATTTCGTCTTGATTTTCCGCAGTGACTTGAAAGACGCTATTGCCATCACTAAAGCCGACAATATCACCGATTAATGCTATTTGATCTGTGTGATTTTGTTGGCGAAACTGAACATAAGCATTAAATAAAAAGCTGCGCACAACAGATAATAAAAAGCCATGATCTTTTGGATTAAGATTGATTTTACCGTCAATAACATCATGTGCCTGTTGTAGATTATCATGACCAAAACGCTGCTCACCAAAAAGGTTTATAAAGCCATTTTGCATAATATGTTTAATCTTTGGCTCTATTTTTGCAAAAGGTAATGTTAAATCACGCAATACAAGGGTAAAGCGATTGGCTTTGTGGCTGCCAATTTTAAGCTTTTTATTGTGGCGACTGATGCGTAGAATATTGCAATTGTCGACGTCAAAATCACTAAAATCGATATCAGCTCTTCCTGGATAATATAGCGAGAACCACTGGCGAGTAATCGCGTGTTTATCTTTCAAACCACTGTAGCCAATATCGCGCTGCTTAAGACCGGTATATCGAGATAATGCACGGATAATGTCTTTGGTATTTAAACCATTTTTTTCGATAAAGAGCCAAATATGCTCGCCTTCACCGGTTAAATCAAAATCAAAGATTTCTTCAACCAAGAAGTCTTCATGATATGTTTTGAGGGTGCCAATAGGTTGACTCATTGCTTTTCTTTACCTTCAGACTCAGCAGCATAGTCTTTGGGGTATTGGGGTTCATTATTGAGCTGATGAGTTTTTTCTTTATCGCGATAGGCTTTAGGCTGCAATAAAGACTGTCTTGATGGGTCAAGATTCAGCTTAACACTGTATTCTTGCGAATGTTTCTGCAGCTCAGAAAATTGCTGATAGATGTTTTCCATGATCTCATGTGTTTTATGTACATGTTCATTAATGGTATTTTGATAGTGTGTTAACAACGTCTTAGTTTCATCTAATTCATTGCTAAGGTTTTTGCTACTTTTGCGCATGCTTAAGCCAATAGCAAGTCCGATGATAAAAGCGGCGATAACACCTAAAATTAACGAAATAAGCATATTTGCTCCTATTTTTGATAAATAAGGGTAACCGCATGGCAGGCGATACCTTCTTTTCTGCCGGTAAACCCAAGTTTTTCAGTCGTAGTTGCTTTGATGTTAACTTGATTTAGCGTAAGCTGCAACAGCGTTGCAATACATTGACGCATTTCAAGAATATAAGGGGCAAGCTTTGGCACTTGAGTAACCACAGTCACGTCAATATTGGCAATGTGATAACCCTGTGCTTTGATGCCTTGTTGCGCATGCACTAAAAAATCTTTACTTGCTTGATTTTTATGTTTGGGATCAGTGTCAGGGAAATGCTGACCAATATCACCTAAGGCGCCAGCACCAAGAATTGCGTCGGTAATGGCATGTAAAATGACATCACCATCAGAGTGGGCTTGAAGCGAAAAAGGTGCGTTAATCTCAATACCTCCAAGCATTAATGGCTTATCATCGCTACTAATGCGATGGACATCATAGCCGTGACCAATACGAAACATCATTAATCCTCAACACTTAATGGGAAGCTATTGCTAACCCATGCACGAAAACCACCATCCACTGAGATGACATTGTCATACCCCATTTTTTGCAGGTTATCGGCACTTAATGCTGAGCGAAAGCCACCACCGCAATATAGGTACATCTTTTGATTTTTGTTAGGAATGAGTTGTTCGATTTTAACTTCAATAATGCCACGGCTTAAATGATTAGCATTGGGTAAATGCGAATGCGCAAATTCAGACTCTTCACGGACATCAATAAGAAGACCATCTAATGTGTTATTGTCAAGCATCTGTTTAATGTGGAAAACATCGCACTCTTTGATGCGTGTTTTGGCATCATTGACCAGTTTAAGAAATTCAGTGTTATGTTGCATCTTACGTCCTTTGCTTTTTGATGATATGTGACGAGTGTTATTGTACCTTAGTCTCTCATCAACTTATAGTTTTAATGACAAAGGAATAGTATCAATATAAGCTAGTAACCGATGGCATGCTGTGAAAATAATATTAGATACCAAGGAGCTTTATCATGGCTAATTTTGCATTAAGATTACCTAACTCAATCTATGATGATTTAAAATAAGTTGCTGAGATAGAGGGGGCTCTATTTTGTTACTAGCGTCGCGACAGACTTGAATGATGCATAATCCAGTAGATAAAAATTCCCCAAACACCACTGATTAGGACAGTGATCGTCCAAGCAAAGCCTGGCATCATTTGCGGCGTAACATTATGTTTGGTGAAGTTATTTAAATCACGAATGACTGCTAATGTGCAAACAAGATGCACGATGACAGTGAATGCGCTGATAACGTAATAAATATTTTGATACAGATTGATCACGGCTTGATGGAAGTAATCCATGCTCATTACCTCATGTTTTTTTCAGTTTTAAAAAATAAACTCAGGCTTTTTGTCGATATCTTGGCGTTGATTATGCTTATGATGTTCACTGATAATCTCAACAACTTCATCGATGGAATCAGTCATAATCAAAAGTTCAGTGTCATCATCACTAATAACACCTTCAGCAACAAGTTTCGTCTTAATCCACTCAACCAGTCCGCCCCAAAAGCTTGTATTAAAGAGAATAATTGGCATATGACGTTTTTTCTTGGTTTGCACTAAAGTAGCGATATCAAAAAGCTCATCTAATGTACCAAAACCACCTGGCATGCCAATATATGCCATTGAGTGTTTGACAAACATCGCTTTGCGTGTGAAGAAGTAGCGATAGTGTAAAGAGATATCTTGATGTTGGTTTGGCACTTGCTCAAAAGGTAAATGAATATTTAAACCAATACTTAAGCCTTCGCCTTTTGAGGCGCCAATGTTACCTGCTGCCATAATGCCATGACCGCCGCCAGTAATGATGCTAAAGCCTTCATTAGATAATCTGTGGGCAATTTCCTCGGCATCTTTAAAGTGCGGTGAGCTGCTTGGCAGACGCGCTGAGCCAAAGATACTCACAGCTGGTTGAATGTCATCTAGGCGTTCATAACCTTCGACGAGCTCTGACATGACTTTGAAAATATTCCAAGTAGCACGTGATTGGTCGAAGTGAACATTGCCATAAGTTGTTGCATCGGTGTGTGAGCGCGGGTGAACGGTTTTTCTTGTTTTGTTCATTTTTTATTATCGTATTCCATAATGATAGTGAAATATGGTAACACAAACGTGCGAGTATGCTATGTTAGGTGCTGCGTAATTTAAGAAATTATTGCATAATAAGCGCCAATTAAGCATATCATTAAAACAAAAGGAAACATGATGGGTTTTTTAACAGGTAAAAAAGTTTTAATCGTCGGGCTTTTAAGTAATAAGTCGATTGCCTACGGTGTTGCGGAAGCTATGCATCGTGAGGGCGCTGAGCTTGCATTTACTTATCAAAATGAGCGTTTTAAAGAGCGTATTGAGAAGCTGACTGCACACTACAATCCTGCAGCATTGATTGAATGTGATGTTACCAATGATGAGCAAATCGATAATGTGTTTGTTGAGCTTGGCAAAAAATGGGATGGCTTAGATAGCATTATTCACTCGGTAGCTTATGCTCCAGCTGATCAGCTTGAGGGTGATTTTATTTCAGCGGTTAATCGCGAAGGCTTCAAAGTTGCGCATGATATTAGTGCTTACAGCTTTGCAGCATTAGCAAAGTCAGGACGTGACATGATGCAAAATCGCAATGGCTCTCTAGTGACATTAACTTATCTTGGTGCTGAACGCGCGATGCCAAGCTATAACACAATGGGGATTGCCAAAGCGTCACTTGAGGCAACCGTACGCTATACTGCATTATCTTTGGGTGCTGAGGGTATTCGTGCCAATGCTGTTTCAGCAGGACCAATTCGCACATTGGCAGCATCAGGGATTAAGAGCTTTAGAAAAATGCTTGACTACAATGCGCAAGTGGCACCGCTTAAGCGTAATGTTGATATTATTGAAGTTGGCAACACCGTGGCGTTCTTAGCATCTGATCTTGCCAGCGGCATTACTGGTGAAGTGGTGTATGTTGATGCCGGTTATCATTGTGTGAGCATGGGTGGGATGGAGTAATTTACTCATCCAGTGTCTTTAGATATTTCAAAAATTTATGTGTCAGTAATTGACGCTTACTTTGTTTGAGGATCGGTTGATCATTACTATCTGTAATATAAAAACTATCTTCAATAGAGAACCCTGACGTGTGAATCCGTGCACGAATAATATGGAGATTGTGTGTTTCAAAGAAATAACAAAGGGCGGCTAACAGTCCTGGTCGATCAGGGTGTTTTACGATTACTTTGCTATAGCTTTTATGTCGAGGACTGAGCCATTGAATGTTTTTCTTAAGGCGCTTTGTGGTTGATTTATCGACTAATGCATTTAATTTAGCCGGTGTATAATCAATTTTTTGATGTGTTAGCTGTGCTTTTAAATGCTGCTCTAGCCATAGCAGCTCTTGTTCGCTTTGCAATGGATGGTGATTTAAATTAGTGACGTTAAATTGATAAATCATTTTATTGTCGGGGAGCTTGAAAAAACTTGCTTCCGTGATGTTGATGCTCGCTTTGTATAGCAAGTAGCAGAGTGCAGACAGTTTGATTTCTTTATCTGAAGCTAAAATAAGTAATAGCGTTTGATCCAAACTGTGATCAAAGTGCGTATGGATTGATAGAGACTGGTTGTTCTCTATCACATATTGATAGAGTATGTTGTTTTGCCATATCAAGGTGGCTAATGCCTGTTCTGTAAAGTAACGCGCAGGTAGGTATTGCCATAATGCTTTAACTCTATTGTGATCAGTACACTCTAGCTGTGCCAAAACTTTCTTTTGCGTTTCGTTTACTTGCTCTTTAAGTGATAAGTTGACGGATTTGCTTAATAACTCGCTAGTGCGTGTATACAGATGCTCAAACATCGTTTGTTGCCAATGTGTCCACAATGTGGGGTTAGTGCCTTTAATATCAGCAATGGTCAAAAGAAACAAGCTATCCAGATAGTATTGGCTTTGGCAAAATTCAGCAAATTGCGTGATAGTCGCACTATCATAGATATCTTCTTTTTTGACCATCCGCGAAAATGCCAAATGATGTTTAACCAACCATGATAGCAAATGGATCTCATCTTGTTTTAAATGCCAAGTTTCAGCATATTTTTGTACAAGACGCGCACCGAATTTACTATGATCGACACCGGACCCTTTGCCAATATCATGAAAGAATGCGGCGATATACAATAGTCGTTGCGCGGGATGCTCAAGCATCATCTGATAAGCTAATGGGAAGTCTTGTTCAAAATGAACTGTCCGCATGCTGCGCAGGTTGCTGATAACCTCAATTGTATGGCGATCAACAGTGTATTGATGATATAGATCAAACTGCATCTGTCCTTTGCTAATGGCAAACTCTGGAATGATTTTTTCAACAATCCCTAAATCCATCATAATACTGAGCGCACCTTTAATGTTGTATGGATAGGTGAAAATCGCTAAAAATTGTTGCTGTAATGTTTGGTTGGAAAGTAGGTTTTTCTTAGCCGATTGTGAAAGTAGCTGCAGTGTATTACGCACGATATGTGCATCAAGTGTTTTAATCTCTTTGTGTTGGCAAAAATATTTAAAAGGCATCAGAATGTTATTTATATGGTTAGGGTAGTCGTTTTGTGTATGCTTTAAAATACCACCATAAATACTAAAGCCTTCGGCAAGTGCTGTTTCATTGCTGGTTACTTGTGATGCCATTAGCTCATGGAAAATAATACGATTGATAAGCTTAATATGACGAATACTGTTGTAATAATGCTGCATAAATAGCTCAATGTTTTTATGTGGCTTCTTGTGCTTGAAGCCAAAAAAATTAGCAACTATAAGTTGTTTATCAATTAGCAATGCGTTTTGCTCACGCTGATACAAAATATGCAAATAAAAGCGAATAGCAGAAAGCAAACGATGTGCCTGACTTAAACTCGTTAGCTCATCTGCAGTAATATAATGGTGCTCAACAAGGTAATGTAAATTTACATTAGGATGAAGGTAAATCAACAGCCAATGAATACTTTGCAAATAGCGCAAGTTGCCAACAGTATTTTTAAGATCGGGCTGTTGGTTGATTGGGAAATTATTGTCACGATCAATTTGCTCAGCATATTTGCTATAAATAAAGTCGCAATGAACAGGAAGGTTTTGTTTGCTTTCAACGAATGACTTAAATCTGTCAAATAGTCTCTCATTGCCACAGATAAAACGTGCATCCAAAATAGCAGTAAGTAAATTAATGTCATCATTGGCGCACTGTATGATGCTGTTAATGCTATGCGTTGAATAGCCAACTTTAATTGGCAAACTTTGTAATTCCTGAATAAATGCCAACAGTTTGGGACTTTCTAGTGATTGATCATCTTCTGATAAAAACAATAAATCAAGATCTGAATATAATGCGCGATCCTGACGACCATAGCCACCAATGGCAATCAGAGAAATATGGGCTATTTGTTGCGGAAAATATTCTATCAATAATTTATCGATGCGCTTGCTGTAAATGAGCAATATCTTATAGATAGAGTGTTTTTTCTTAAGAAAAATCTCTGTGACATCGTGCATAATACTCTGGCAGTGTTGTTTCATCATAATGTAGATAAAAGCTTACGATAAGAATAACTCTAGATTTTATACTCATTACAAACTGCTAAGCAACGAAACATCGCAAATGATTAACGCTGACGTAGGAGTAACCATAGCAAATACACGGTGCCAATAATAGGTGCAATGAGTCCGGCTGGAATTTCGGTAGGTGCAAAAAGTAAGTTTGCTAACCAATCAGAAAATAATGCCAATAATCCGCCAATGAAAAAACTAATCACAACAAGGTTACGAGGATTGTTATAACCAAGCATTCGTGCTAGGTGGGGTGCCATAAGTCCGATAAATCCAAGCATGCCAATACTGGCAACAACAGCAGAAGTTTGCAAAGTGGCAAGTAATAACAAGCACACTTGCATTAAATAGACATTGCCACCCAATGTTTTAGCTTTATCTGAGCCAAATGCCAATAGTGTAATCCATGGTGAAATAAGGTAACACAATGGTAAGCTTACGATTAATATGGCGATTAATTGATATACTGTTTGCCAGCTTTGCCCATAAACACTGCCACTTAGCCATCTAATCACTTCAGCTGCCTGCATGCCGGAAATTGCTAAAAGCCCAGTGTTAAGTGCGGCATAAAGCGCGCCCAAACAAACGCCAATCATCGCTAATTGCAGCGGTTGAAATCGCATTTTTTTGGCAATAAGCATGACAAGTATAAATGCCAATATCCCGCCCATAAAAGCGGATAATTGGATTCCCCACCAGCTTGCATTTGGGAAAAATAATAACAATATCAAAGCACTAAAGGTGCTGCCTTGGCTAATACCCAGTACTTCAGGAGATGCTAATGGATTTTGAATAACACCTTGGAAAAATAAGCCACTAACTGCTAAAGCGCCTCCGGCGATAAATGCAACGATCAGGCGAGGCAGGGTAATGTCCGTGTATAAGAAATAAGCTAAGCTATTGCTGTTAAATAAACTACCATCTAAAGCAGACTTAATAGTTGATGAGCCACTGTAAAAAACAAAAGCACATAGCAAAAGACTAAAAGATAAGGCAAGAAAATATTTCATCGGCAATTTACTATGCAAACCTTTAATGACAATTTGGTCATTCTGTTGCAAAGAAAATTGTTTTATTCTCAACAAAGCCCAAAGTAGGATGGGCGCGCCTAACATTGCCGTTAATATACCAACCGGTAAATTAATATAAAACATATTGGCAACATACAGCGTCACACTATCTGCGGCAAGTAAGACAAAAGCGCCAGCTAACATCGAAAATAATACAAATCGTTTGCCTGTTGGGCATTTCAAAACGCGTAGTATATTTGGGACAAAGAGTCCAATAAAACTGATTGGTCCAACGAGTGTTACCGCGATTGCTGTTAAAATAACGCCTAGAGCGATCATTCCCCAGCGTAATGAAATTATTGATACGCCTAAGCTTTTTGCATGATCATCACCTAGTGCATATATTTTGATTTTTGGACTGAATAATAAGCTTATGATCAATACAATAATGAAGGGCAGACTTAAGGCAGCAATATCTTGCCAACCTTGTTGCTCAACGTCACCCGCGCCCCATAAAAACAAACCTGATACGCTTTGTTCAAAGTAAAGACTTAAAATTGCAGCCAGTGCACTTAATGAAAAAGAAATGGCAACACCTGCAAAAATAATTCGTATGGGATTGGGTTCTTTATAAGTTATTCCAAATACGAGAACTGCAGCAAAAAAAGCACCTAGCAAGGAGAATAATATCCCGCCATACCCAGATACAAAGCTTGGAAATGCACTTAAACCAATGACCAATGCTAAATGTGCGCCTGCGCCAACACCTAATAAGTTAGGAGAGGCCAGTACATTTCGACTGGCTTCTTGAAATAGAAAACCTGCCAATGCTAACGCGCTTCCTGCAATAATAGCAGCTACCAAGCGAGGCAAGGCGCCATACCACAACAATACATCCTGCCAATGTAAAGTGATAATATTTTGATATATTATTTCAAGACTTTGCTGAGAGCTTAGTCTCAAATAATAAAGTACCAATATCAACAATAATCCCGATGTGATTAAAGCAATGATTGGCTGTCTTAGTTTGATAGTCTTAATCATGTGAAGACTCTAAGGCGGTCACGATCTGCTCTACAAACTGCATTAATGTCAAAGGTCCTCCCCATGGCCAGCTTTTAACTGCAAGTTCATGCGTATTTCCTTTTTTAACAAAAACAAAGCTTTGCCATATAGGCGAGTTTGTTGTCGCTTTTAATTGGCTGTCATCGCTGCGTTCGTTAAAATAAAAAAAGTGGAAATTGCCAAGTTTTGCCAAAACATCTGTGCTGACGGTTAAATACCCCATACCCATTCTTCCAGATTTCTCTTGCCATACCGGCTTAAGCCCGATTTGACGTAAGGCCTCCATGGCAACAGAATCAACAGTAAATAATCGTATCTTAGGACTTCCTGGCAGAAATTGTGCAATAGCAATGCTATCATTTTTAAGCTTACCATCTGCTTTTAACTGACTGATTTTAGCTTTGGCTTTAGCCATTACTTGCTCGTATTGCTGTATTATTTGTTGGGCTTCTTTAGTTTTATTTAAGGCTTTTGCCACTTGATTAAATTCAGTAAACATTTGTGTCAAGGAAGTTTGTTTGCCTTTATCTGTTTGCTTTCTATGCTTCTCTTGCTCTTGTGGATTTATAAGCGCAGGTTCAATATAACTAAAGAGCAGTGTGGGTGCGATGCGTGATAATAGTGGATATGTATTAGCGTTGCGCAATTTAGCGCCAATAATTAAATTAGGCTTTAAGCGAGCAATCGCTTCAATGCTCGGTGCGGCACGTCTGCCAACATCTAGTGTGTGAGATAGTTTAATGCCATCAATACCATCAAAGGTTTGGTAGCTTTTAATATCTGCCACACCAATAGGTGTAACACCTAAGCTTAACACCATCTCGGTATAGCGGTGCTCTAATGTAACTACTTTTGGCGTTTTAGATGGTGTGATATCCACTGCACCCATTGCTGTATTTATAGTCAGTGCACTTAATGTTTGTGTGCCACTTAGCACGATTAACACAATGAGTTGTATTTTATATATTAACCTTGTCCATGTATTGTTCATATCCGCCCCTTTTATACCACTTTAAACTCAATCGGTAATGTCATTGCAATACTTTGCTTGCACCCCTTCATTTTTGGAAATGCGCCAGCATCATTAATCATCTTCACAACAGCATTATCTAGTAGATTATTACCTGTGCTTTTTATCATCTTGTAACTTTCTAATTCGCCATTACATTTAACCAAAAATTTCACCTCTGCCACACCGCTGATATGACGCCTTAATGCCAGTGGCGGATAATATCGATAATTTTGTAAATACATCAAAACCTCTTGTTGATAGCTAATAGGGGCATCTAAATTACCATTTAAGCCTTGCTTTGAGCCACCCTTGACTAATTTGATATCTTTTTTTATTTCTTGAGATTCCACTTTATGTATAGAGCCTAAATCGGCTTTTGATGTTTTAATTATCGGTGTTTTTGTGGCATGTTTTTGAGTAGAGGGTTGCTTCTGTAGTGCGACATTGTCTTTAGGTGCTACAACTTTCTCAAGCTTTGTCTGCGGACTGTTTTTTATGGGAGCAACATCTTGATGTGTGCGTTTTTTTGTGATTTCTTCTTTCTGTTGTTGTAATTTTTCTTGCGTCCTAGTAGTCGCTTTGGGTGCGGCATATAAAGTGATAGTATAATCTTTGTTATTGCCTAATGTCCCACCTTTGGGAGTGGCTTTAGCTTGCATTGACATAGTAAGCATTACTGCAATCACAAAACATAGCAGTAAGCCACAATAAACGATTAAAATATACTTGAGTCTAATGTTCATATTCAGCGCTGCGCCACCAGTAATTTGATATTGCTAAAATGCGATTTAAGCTGTGATAAAGCATTTACCACCAGTAATGCTTCTGCATGATTTTGTGCAGCTAATAATATCTCTCCATTGCAGTGATGAGATAAGTTAGCTAAGTCTGTATTACTGATTTTTAGCAATATGTCTTGATAATACAAGCCCTCTTTTTTGACATATATCGTACAATTTTTTTTAGATAACACCTCACCTTGATCTAAAAGTGGTGGGCTAACCTTAAACTGTTCTGCAGCAATATGTCCGGCAACAAGGAAAAAGACGATCAGTAAAAATATAATATTAATCAACGAGAAGACAGACTCAACTTCTTTTTTTGGCTTTTGAGGGCGATTAAACATTAACTGACTCCAACTGTAATTTGCTAAACCCCGACTGTTTCAAACCATCCATTACATCGACTAAGGCTTGTATATTAACTTGATCGGTTAATGTCAAGGTGATGGGAAGTACTTGAGGCTCTTTTATACTTTTTTGAAGTATGGGGATGAGCTGAGTTAATGTATAAGGTTGATGCTCAAAATAAATATGCTTGTTATCTTTAAGTGTGAGTATGATTGGCTGTTCTGAAGATGCATTGCTAGCTGCTGTGATATTTTGAGCACTATCTGAAAGTTTTATCGATTGGTAGCGCACAAACTGCGAGCTTAGCATAAAAAAGATAAGCAAACATAAAAGCACATCAATCATTGGTACAAGACTAATGGCACTTTTTCGGCGCTGCTTTGCAAAAACAATCATATGATACTAGCGAATGATGAGGTGGTTTGACCATTGAACATAGTCACTCATCATTTGACGCACTTTATCGACCTTGCTATCTAAATAATGAAAACCAATTTGTGCGGGAATGGCAACACTTAAGCCAAGTGCTGTTGTGATGAGTGCGTGCGATATTCCGCTTGATAAAAGACCGGGGTCAACATAGGTTGCTGATTTAATCGCTGAGAATGCCATAATAATTCCAATGACCGTTCCCAATAGTCCAACTAAAGGTGACAAATGTGATAGCACCTCCAGAGGACGTAAATATTGCTCAAGTTGTTGTAAGCTTTTATTGCCGATACGCTGAACACTAGATTCCACGTAGTCTTCCGGCTTATTTTCAACATACTTCAACTGTAGTAATAGATAAATTGTTTTGGCTGCTGGGTGGTTGCTGTGTTTAAGCTTATTTAACAAATGTGAAAATTGTTTTTGATCTAAAACTTGCTCATTATCAGAGAGCAATTGCTTTTTCCATACCCCTAAACGTAAGAATTGATAGAATTTTAATAATAATAGTGTCAAAACGAATAGTCCAAACAAGATTAAAATCATACCAACTGCACCTACTTGCTCATAAAACACATTCATTTTTCCGCTATTTCCTCAATATCAGCTTTAAGCTCAATGCATTTTACACAAATGAAAACAATTATCAATTGCTTTATGGCAAAGGTATGGTAAACTCCCATCTTGTTTTAAATGAAAATCATTATCATAATCTGAGGGGAAAATGAGAGATAATCATCCATGTATTTGGCGTAAACCATTACAGCGTTTGGCGCTATTGCCGTTTTTGATTGCAAGCAGTGCTTATGCTGAACAAAGTACATCAAATAACGACACTAATGCGTTAGTGGTTGAAGGCAGCTGGTTAGGATCAAGCGATTTGCAAGATGTAAAGACCTACCCCGGTGCTCGGTCAATTGTTACTGAAAGTGACATAAAAAACTCAGGCGCTACCGATATTCAGAATGCTTTAATGAGTATTCCAAGTGTTCGTATCCAAGATGAAACAGCGGGTACAGGCATTTTACCTAATATCTCTGTGCGTGGTTTAAACCCTTTACGTAGTGTCGATTTGCAGGTTCTAGTCGATGGGATTCCATTGGCTTTGGGGCCTTATAGTGCAACAGGACTATCATTATTTCCGGTAAGTTTAGATATGGTTAAGAAAATCGACATTGTCCGTGGTGGTGGTGCTGTGCAATATGGTCCAAATAACGTTGGAGGTGTGATTAATATCATTACTAAGCCGATTCCAACAGATTATGAAAGCGTTATTGGTCAAACAACGACAGCTGCACCAACCGGTAAGCTACTATCCAATAGCTATTTGCGAACAGGAGGGTTTTTAAGTGACAACTTTGGCGCTCAATTCCAAGCAAATTTTACGCGAGGAAGTGGCGATAGAGAGCATTCTAATACCAATGTTGATAATTTCTTAGTGAACTTTGATTATTGGCCAACACAAAGTACAGAAGTAAAATCAAGTCTGCAATACTATCATGCCGATGCGGAGTTGCCAGGGGCATTGACTCCAGAGCAATATGCCGATAACTGGCGTCAATCTCAAACGCCTAATAACCAATATCAATCAGAAAGCTATCGCGCATCTGTCGTGCTACAACATGATTTTGATAATAACAGCCAATTTACTTGGATGAATTATTATAATAAAAATAGACGCAATTTTATTTGGCAAAGTCCTCTTAATGCAGGACAAATACCAACAGCCATGGATCAATCTCCTCGTACTTATCAAACGTTTGGTACTGAGCCAAGTTATAATTTCATTTGGGATGGTTATATTAAACAAAAATTTATTATTGGTGCACGTTACCTTTATGAAGATATTTTCTATCCGGTCTATAGCCAAGAGATTAGCTCAGGAGCAACGACAACAAAACGGCAGTGGTCATCTAATACAAATGCAATTGCCGCCTATGTAAGTGATACTTTTTATTTCATTAATGATCGACTGCAAATCACCCCAGGCGTTCGTGTTGAATCGGTATATCAAAATTTCACGGATGAATTAAATCATACGAATGACAAAACAAATAATATGACTAAGTTGCTACCAGGGTTAACGATTGGTTTTCAAGCCAATAAAAATATTTATCTGTTTGCAAATGCCCAGCGCTCATTGCTACCACCACAAATGACGCAGGTTGCCAATAGTAATGGTAGTAGTCTCACCGCTGAGTTAGCCAATAATTATGAAGTTGGTACGCGCACACAAATTACCAAAGAGCTACATACGAATATCACGTTATTTAGGACTGATTTTGATAACAAAATTGAAAAGATTAATTCAATTGAGCTGGCTAATGTTGGTAAAAGTGTTCAACAAGGTATTGAAACACAGTTAACTTATAGCCCTGTCTTTATTAAAGGTTTGGACTTTACACTGGGTTATACTTATCTAGATGCTGAGATTCAAGAGGGGGAAAATGCCGGTAATCGCCTGCCATACACCTCACGTAATCAATTTAGCATTATTAGTAATTATAACTATCATAGCTGGAACTATAATATTAGTGGATATTACTTAAGTAGTGCATTTAGCGATCCAGAAAACACCCCTATAGAAACAAGTGATGGGACACAGGGACCTATTCCAGCCTACTGGTTATGGAATGTATCGGTTAATAAAACCACTCAACTTTCAACCAATACAGAGCTATCTATAAGCTTCTCAATACATAATTTATTTAATGAACAATATTACTTTAGAAATGTCGATGTCAGTGGCGGTATAACACCTGCGCCTGGACGTGCATTTGTTTTAGGTGCTCAACTAAAATTTTAACTTGATGGAGTCAATTATAATGATGCCAAATACATCTGTTTTTGTTATCGTCAGTCATGTTGTTACCAAGATGATTAGCGATGGTATTGTGCCTAAGCTCATTGCTCGCCAACAACCCTTTGTTATCTTGACAGATCATGCAAAGGAGCATGAGCAGTCTATTTTGTCTTTATATCCGCAACTTAATGGCAATACTGTTATTGACTGTGATGTCTTTAACCCAATTAGTATCATGAATACTTTGCATGCCAAGCAGATATATCCTTGTGCAATCTTTAGTAATAGTGATCATTTGCAAACGGCAACAAGCATTGTGGCTGCATTTTTTAAGGTGCCTCATAAAGATTGGCATACAACGCAGTACTGTAAAAATAAATCGCTCATGCGTTCTAAACTGATTGATTTGGGCTTATCAACTATTTGGCAATATACACTGACCAATCTTCAAGAGTTAAATACCATCATAAATAATCTTCAGTATCCGCTTATTGCTAAACCATGCATGGGTGTTGCGAGCATGAGTGTTAGGAAGATAAATGATGTGGATGAACTGCTTAAGTACTGTAATCATTATTTCATGCAGTCATCTGAACAAATTGCTTTGTTGCTAGAGAAATATATAAAAGGTGATGTTTATAGCATTGAAACATTAGGTGATAGTCATGCGATACGAACACTGGGTGGATTTAAGACACATATCAGCCCGCCACCTTATTTTATTGAAACCAATGCTTTATGGATACCAACGCTTGATTCAGTTATTGAATTACAACTATTGCATATACTTAAAGTCCTTAACGTCCAATTTGGCGCATGTCACACCGAATTTGTGATTGATGAGAATGATAAGGTAGAAATTATTGAGATTAATTATCGCTCAGTTGGCGATCATAAGGAGTTTCTTATCAATGAACTATATGATGATCAATATTTTGATGATCTAATTGACATTTATCTTGGTGAGAAGTTAAAGCATCATCAGCCTGCTTTTAGCTGTGCAGCAATTCATTATCTTGTGGCTGAGCGTGATGGTCAGATTATTAAAGCGCCTCAAAATATGTCTCAATCGAATCTTAATTTCACGGCATTAAAAACGGTAGGTGAAAGTGTTCAGCGTGATTATTCCAACAAAGATTATTTAGGCATCTTATATGCATTGAGCAATCAAGAGTCACAGCTTAAAAAAATGATGAGTAACACAAAAGCATTGCTACTTTGGGAGGTTATCAATGAAGTTGATTTCGCTTAAAGAATGGCGACATGCGCGTCAGTATATTATTACCCGCTTATTGGATTGTTTTATTCGCGAGCAAATTGGTGCATTTGCACAGCCGATGATGGTATCTAATACAAATACATTAACCATTGAGCTTAATAATAAAATCTATTGTTTTGCTGTTTCTACAGCGCAATTTTTGCAGCACTATAAAGTCAAACATTATACCTGGACGCATGAAGGTGATCGCACGACTAAATCAAATATTATTGGCTTGATGCGTGCACTTTATGCTCAGTACTCAATGACTGATCATTATGATTTAAATCTTGCAATTTCTGAGTATAAAATCGCGGTATTGCAGCATGCGCAAATATTAAAGAAAGCAGCTAAATCGCAACCGTATTTTGAAAATACGCTAGCGTATTATGATCATCTGGCGTCTTTTATGGATCACCCATTATATCCAACAGCGCGTGCTAAGCTTGGATTTTCAATAGAGGATTTAATCAAGTATGCGCCAGAGTATGCACAAGTCTTTGAGCTAAGATGGCTTGCTATTGAAAAATCAAAAGTACAGTTAACGACAGAAGCATCGTCATTCTGGCCGACAGCAGCGACATTTGGTTTATCGTTACAGCGAGATGAACCCCATCAATTTATTCCGGTTCACCCCTTTGCTTATGATTTTGTGCAAAATATACTTTCACAGCATAATATCTCTTACATAAAAATTGAGACATCTTATCTTAAAGTACGCGCGACTTTGTCAGTACGTACGGTCGCACTAGTCGATTGGCCGCATATTCATATTAAATTACCTTTAAATATTCGCACACTGAGTACTAAAAATATCCGGTTGATTAAACCAAGTACGATTAATGATGGCGCTGTTGTTCAATCGCTTTTAAATGATATTGTGATGCAAGATCCAACACTTAATGACTATTTACAATTATGTGATGAGTCATTTGGAGGGTGTGTTGCCAATTTACGCGAAGTTGCGTTTATTGTCAGGACTTATCCCAATACACTTTCAGATGGTCGTTATCTTTTTATTCCAGTTGCTAGTTTGAATGCTAAGAAAGGTGCGCAATCAGTCATTGAGCAACTTTGTCACGACTATTATGCCGGCAACCTCCTTTGTTTTCTCAAGCAGTACTTTGCGCTGCAGCTGCATGTTCATTTAAAGCTTGCTTTTAAATATGGTATTGCCTTAGAAGCAAATCAGCAAAACAGTATTATTGTCATTGATAAAGTCACAGCAAAAATGCAGTTATTACTCAAAGATAATGACGCTCCTAGAATTCATAAAAACCGCTTATTAAACACATTTGCTAATGCACAATCTCACCTTCAAAGAATTCAGGATGTGCGTATATTACATGATGATGAAAGTGCGACGTTAAACATGTTTAATACCATTATTTGGCAGTTGAATATTGCGTGCATTATAGAGCCCTTGATTCAAAAAAACCTGCTTAAGCGTCTTGATATTTATAGGGTGTTACAAGAAAGCCTTGATCAGGCGATGTCTGATTTAGGGCTCGCACACACAGTACAAAATAGCATTAGGGAAACCTTGATTGAGTCTCAATTTATATCGATCAAGCATCTATATACGGCTGGAACTTTTTTGCCAAAGCACCTGAGTGCTCAAGGGGATATTAATAAGTTTTATGGTGATAGGGCACCTAATTTTATGAGTGTGCTACTAGCTAAACCAAAAACCGTGTGTGATCGATCATGAATAGTCAGAGTCGCAATATTAGCTTGGTGTTATTATGCCATTTTATTTCTGCTGTGAGCACACTTGGTATTGCACCCTTTTTTAGCTTGATTCTTCATCAAGGCTTTCAACAGCAGCCATCAATGCTGATTGGTTTTTTATATGTCTTACCAACATTATTAACAGCAATTAGCGCGCCTATGTGGGGTAAGCTTGCGGATAGAATGAATAAAAAGTCAGCGATTTTGCGTGCACAGTTAGGTTTGAGTATAAGCTTCTTTATTGCTGCTTTTTCGGCGCAACATCTTGCTGTTTTTATTGTATCTCTCTGCTTGCAAGGAATACTAGGTGGCACACTTGCTGCAGCGAATGCCTATCTTGCTAAAACAGTTTCACAGCAAAAACTCCCACAGATTCTAAATTTAACGCAGCTGTCAGCGCGTTGTGCATTTCTTATTGCGCCTATTGTCATCGGCTTTCTGATTCATGTTCATTCTGTTTTTAGTATTTATGCATTACTGGGCACGATAACCTTTCTTTCTAGTATCTTGATAATGATCTATCTGGAAAATGATGAAAAAAACATATCTATGGATTTAGATAAAGATAAAAAAGGTGAAAAAGATAAAGTAGTGAATAAAAGATCAGGCAATAAAAGATCATCTGACATTGGTGCGAGCCTGCCTTATGGATTGTTATTGCTTGGTACATTTGTATTAAGTTTTAGTCTTGTAGCAACTTTTCCTTATTTTCTACTATTTCTAAATACTGTTTTTGATGTTTACAGTACGACGGTTGCAGGCATTATTTTTGCGATACCTCATGCTGTATATTTACTTATTTTATTGCCTTGCCAACGGTTGCAGCTATATCTTAGGCATCCTTTAAAGTTATTGATGATTTCATTGATTACATTGTCTATTAGCTTTATCTACCAAGCATACACATCATCTTTTGTGCTCTTAATTATCTTGAGAGTGATTATGGGGATAAGCATGACTTGTGCTTATATCAGTCTCAACAAGCTGACTGCTCAGCTGCCATTTGCTCAAAAAGAAGGACGCGTTTTTGCATGGCTTGATAGCTTTAACAAGTATGGTGGTGTTGTCGCAGGCGTCTTAGCAGGTGTTATGTTTAGTGCTTGGGGTTTATCAGCTCCTTTTATGCTTGCAGCATTGCCACTTTTGCTGTTATGCGCCATTTATCAACTTTATCTCATGGTTTATTCAATTTCATCTTCTCAACAACATAAGGAGGCGATATGAGTGATTCGCTTGAAAGCCAACAATCTTCAGCTTTAATAAATAGGGCAAATGAGATCGCAGATCGGCACTCATGCAATGCACTATTGAATTGCTATATTCGAGAGTTTGTATTACCCGCAAATCAATTGACAATAAAAAAAGATCAACACCATAAACAGATCATTTATTTTCCTGTGGGTGCCTATACCTTATCTGCGCGTATTGCCAAAGCGTCATTGAGTGGGTTTTTCACCATTAATTCTCAGATTATAGCCACTGATCACTTAGGTAACGAAAATATAATCGATTATTTAAGTTTGCTTTCGCTTATTAATCATCACCTATCTCAACAGCAAGCCTCTATATTAAACATTGAGCTATTATTGCAAGCCAAAAATAGCTTACAAAATATGGCGTATTTTGTTTCGTGTATCAATGACTCTCCAATACAGACACATTTTATTGACAACGAACAACAACTTGTTTTCGGGCATGAATTCCATCCAACACCTAAGGCAAGATATGGTATTAATGGTCTATTAATGTGTAAGCTCTCGCCAGAGATTTCTGCAAAGTTTAGATTGCATTATTTTAAGGTCCCAAAGCACTTAATTCATAGCTATGCGTCACAAGCAGCATTACCCCCTTTATTCAAAAGTGATCAGGATTTTATTTACTATCCACTGCATCCATGGCAAGCAGCATATTTGTTATCAGATAAAAAATATCAAAAGCTATTAGCAGATTTATCTATTAGCTCAGTGGGTATCATGGGAGACCTAACACAGGCAACTTCCTCAGTAAGAACGTTATTTACTAACAGTGATGATTATATGTATAAGTTTTCATTACATATAAGATTGACGAATTGCCTCAGAAAGAATGCGATTTATGAATTAGAAAGTGCGGTAAGCTTAAGTAGGCTGCTTAAACAGCGGAACTTAACAGACGGGCATCCTAATGTCACTCTACTCTATGAACCAAATGCCTATACATTGGCGCTAAGTAACTTGGCAGAGCATATTCATTTAAAAGAAATATTTGGTGTTATCCTGCGTGAAAATATTCCAGTTGAACAGCAGCATAACACGTATGTTGCATTGAAACTTTTTTCTGCGAACGTGTCAACTAAGTCAACTATCGAGCAATTACTTCAACAGCGCTCTAGACAAACACAACAGCATTATACAGTAACGGCACAACAATGGTTTGTGAGATATTGTCAAATATTAATTCCTTTTGTATTGGAGAGTTTTTGTCATAAGGGTATTGTTTTTGAGCCACACTTGCAAAATATCATTGTTCATTTAAATGAAAATCATGAGCTAGAGCACCTTTATATTCGCGATTTAGAAGGAACAAAGCTGTGCTTGCATCACTGGAGAAATAATCCTCAAGAACTGATGTCAGAGAATGTTTTTTATGATGGTGAGCAAAGTTTTAGGCGGATTGCATATTGCCTTATATTTAATCATTTGGCGAGTGCTATTCATTATATCGCCAGTGATAGTTTTAGCCTTGAACAAAGTCTTTGGCAAATTGTGCATAAACAAATTCTTAAGTTAAGACATCACTCAAATGATCTCTTTACGCAACAGCAATTAGATCGATTATTAACAAGTAAATCCCTACCATACAAAGCGAACCTATTGACTCGATTTTTAAAATCTGCCGATAGAAATGCGCATTACATTGATTTACCTAATCCTTTGTTGATGGAGAAGTAGCGTGCAAGAAGTCTTAAAGATAATCACTCAACTTGATCAAGTAGAGCAACATATTAACCAACTAAAGAAAATACAGTTTCGACATGAGCCATTATGCGCTTACATTTACGACTTAGATGCCCTTGATGATCACCTAAGGCAAGTGATGCGTTTTTTGCCAAAACAATGCCAGATGTTTTACGCGGCTAAAGCCAATGCAGAAGCGCCAATACTCAAAACAATAGCGCAACATTGTTATGGTTTTGAGGTGGCCTCTATGGGTGAGCTTAGTAAGATCCGCCAACAGTATCCTAACATTCCAATTGCTTTTGGCGGTCCCGGGAAAACAGATGATGAACTATCAGCTTGTTTACAGCAAGATGTACAGTTTATTCATGTTGAAAGTTTGTATGAATTACAGCGCTTGAGTCACATTTGTCATAAAAACAATCAAACCGTGCAAATTTTGTTAAGGCTTAATCTTAAGTTTGATGAATTTAATCAGACTCGTTTAACGATGGGGTCAAAACCTTCGCCCTTTGGCATGGATGAAACTATGCTGCAATCGTGTTTAGCTTATTTGGTAGGTCATCAGTTGATTCAACTGAAAGGTCTGCACTTCCACCTTGCATCCTTTCAGGTTGATGAGTACAAACATGCTAAGCTGATCGCTCAATATATTGATTATTTACACCATATCAATCGTACACATCGATTGAATCTCACGCATTTAAATGTGGGTGGTGGTATTGGCGTAGATTATGCAGACAAAAGTCATCGCTTCAATTGGCAGCTTTTTTTTAATTTATTAAACCAAACCTTATCACATGATGATAACAAAGAACTTTCTATTTACTTTGAATGTGGCCGCAGTTTAAGTGTCTATTGCGGTTATTATGCTGTTGAGGTGATTGATATTAAACAAAGTCATGGTGAGTATTTTGTGATAACACGTGGAGGCACACATCATTTTCGCACACCCTATGCTCAGTCGCATAGCCATCCTTTTACTACCATCCCTGTCAAGCATTGGGATAAAGCATATCAGCGTATTACGATTGCCGATAAAGAAGTGACTATCGTAGGACAGCTGTGCACCCCTAAAGATGTGCTAGCATATAAACAGATGATCAAACACCTTTCAATAGGTGATATCATTGTATTTTCACATGCAGGTGCTTATGCTTGGAACATATCTCATCATGATTTTTTATGTCACCCGCACCCTGAACATTACTTTCTAGGAGAAACAAATGAATAATCTCTCACCAACACTTAGTGCACGTAATCTAAGCTTTGGCTATAAGAATAAGTTAATTCTTGATAGTATTAGCCTTGAAATTCCAACGGGTAAGATTAGTGCGCTTATTGGTCCTAATGGCTCAGGGAAAAGTACATTGTTGAAGGCTTTATGTGGATTATTAAAACCGAATAATGGTGAGGTGTTACTAGAAAATCAGCCAATCAACCATTACAAATCAAAACAACTCGCGCAGTCAATAGCCTTTCTCCCGCAGCGTTCGAGTATTCCAGATAATTATCGAGTTGCTGATTTATTAAATGCGGGAAGATTCCCCTATCAAAGTCTTATCAAGAAGATTTCCCAAGAGGATAATAGGGTCATTGAGTGGGCGCTAGATATTACGCAAATGCATGATTATAAAGATTATTTTATTAATGAACTATCAGGAGGATTACAACAGCGTGCATGGCTTGCCATGATATTAACACAGCAAACGCCAATTATTGTGTTAGATGAACCTTCTACATATTTAGATATTAAGCATCAATTACAATTGCTTCAACTAGTCAAAACACTTAATGTTGATCACAAGAAAACAATCATTTGGGTGCTTCATGATTTGGCTCATGCGGCACAAACCAGTGATTATCTATTTGTACTTGATTCTGGCCGGCTTGTTGCTCAAGGTGATGTTGGGTCGATAAGACAATCCGGTATTATTAATCAAACTTTTGACGTTAAATTAGCACCAGAATATTTTAATAAGCATGTTGAGCTTTTATAGTTATATACCGGAATGATGGCTCTAATCGTGGTCCAAAAAATGGGGAGTATTATAAGTTTCCACTCACACAACAAATGCAGAAGAGCCAAAATTATTTGCTTCTAAGGAACCTGCGAATGCGTAGGATCAGATAAGAGATAACAGTAAGTGCAACAACGAGCGCAATGATTGGGTGATCTTGAACAATTTGTGGAATAAATGATAGCGTGGCGGGGATATTCATTTCTCTAATTATTCGCTCTGCTGCATAGCTGTTGCTGTAGAGCATTACTGCGAATGCTGCAAGACATAGTAAAAATCGCATCGTACACTGTTGTAGTGCAGAGATTGTAGCATAAATATGTGAGATATTAACCATGGATAAGTAGATTTTTTCTCAAATATTGTAAAAAATACGCCATTTTAGTTAATTATAAAGTCATTAATTGTCTACAATAAGTACTTTTCTTTGATGGTTTTGATTTGGTCGCGCATTTTTCCTGCTTGTTCAAACTCAAGATTACGCGCATGCTCTTTCATTGTTTTTTCAAGTTTCTTAACGAGTGTCACGGCTTCTTTCACACCAAGAACCTCATCAATGGCAATATCTTTAACCTTTTTACGCGCATTATTTTTGGCTGCCTTCTTACCAAATTCAGGAGATAATTCCAATAAGTCACCAATCTTCTTTTTGATGGATGTTGGCGTAATATCGTGATCAATATTAAATTGCTGTTGTTTGTTGCGCCGCCGCAATGTCTCATCTATCGCGCGTTGCATTGATCCGGTAATCACCTCAGCGTATAAAATAGCCTTGCCATTAATGTGACGTGCAGCGCGGCCAATGGTCTGGATCAATGAGCGCTCTGATCTTAAGAAACCTTCCTTATCCGCATCAAAGATCAAAACCGTGCTAACCTCAGGCATGTCTAAACCTTCACGTAGTAGGTTGATACCAACCAATACATCAAAGACGCCCATGCGCAGATCACGAATAATCTCAACACGTTCAACGGTGTCAACATCAGCATGAAGATAACGGACATTGACCCCGTGTTCAGATAAATAATCCGTAAGATCCTCAGCCATACGCTTAGTAAGGGTTGTGATAAGAATGCGCTCATCTTTTTGCACTGCTTTGTTTATTTCAGATAAGGCATCTTCCACTTGTATGTTTACAGGTCTGACCTCAACCAAGGGATCTAGCAATCCTGTTGGCCGCACAACTTGTTCAGCTATATTTTGTTGATGTTCTTTTTCATAATCAGCGGGCGTAGCTGAGACATAAATTGTTTGGGTAACTAATGCCTCGAATTCATGAAATTTAAGTGGGCGGTTGTCTAATGCTGAAGGTAGACGAAAACCATAATTAACAAGATTTTCTTTGCGTGAGCGATCTCCTTTATACATGCCGCCAAATTGCGGTATGGTGACATGTGATTCGTCAATTACAATAAATGCATTTTGCGGTAAATAATCCAATAATGTCGGTGGTGGCTCACCTGGTGCGCGAGCCGACAAAAGGCGTGAATAATTCTCAATACCTGTGCAGTAACCCAGTTCATTAATCATTTCAATATCATATAATGTGCGCTGCTCAATGCGTTGTGCTTCAATCAAGCGGATTTCTTTTTGAAAATACGCAACACGCTCACGTAATTCATCTTTGATTTCTTCTACCATGCTTTTTTGGCGCTCTTTTGAGCTGACATAATGCGTACTTGGAAATATGGTTGCGCGATAGGTGTTTGCTGTGATTTTGCCAGTAAGTGGATCGATGAGTTTAATACTCTCAATCTCATCATCAAATAGCTCAACTCTTACGGCATCTTTATCAGAATCTGCAGGAAATATATCGATAACTTCGCCACGCACACGATATGTTCCACGTGAGAAATCCATATCATTGCGATGATACTGCATGTCACTCAAGCGTCTTAAAATACTGCGTTGATCGATTTGCTCACCTACTTTAAGGTGCAGCAGCATTTGCATATACTGCTCAGGATCGCCCAAGCCATAGATTGCTGATACGGTGGCAACAATGATTACATCTTGGCGTTCTAAGATCGCTTTGGTGGCAGATAAGCGCATTTGTTCAACATGTTCATTAATCGATGAGTCTTTTTCGATATAAGTATCCGATGCAGCAACATAAGCTTCAGGCTGATAATAATCATAATACGATACAAAATATTCCACGGCATTCTTTGGGAAAAACTGTTTCATCTCGGCATATAATTGCGCGGCAAGTGTTTTATTATGTGCAAGAATCAGCGTAGGGCGCTGAACATTCTGAATGACATTAGCCACTGTATAGGTTTTTCCAGAGCCGGTGACACCAAGTAATGTTTGATGTTTTAAGCCTCCTTTTAAACCTTGAGTTAAGGATGCAATTGCCGTTGGCTGATCTCCCGCGGGAGTGTAGTTTGTATGGAGTTCAAAGGCATTTTGTTTTCTCTCTAAGTGCATCGTAAAGTCGCTAATTTCAATTCAAACACAAGTCATGATAGCAAAGCAATGCATCTTTGTGACATTAAAACATAGCAATTTGACTATAGTTATTTCAGCGAAAACGCAAGCATCAAAGTGTTGATCTCTTTATGCAAGCTTTAAATTTGATTCTATCTTTAAGTTACAAGAGAGGTAACAAACTTAGATAAGGATATTCATCATGAGTAGCAATATAGAAAGATTTATTTATGCCATTGCTGAGATGCGTTATGAAGAAGCAAGACGTAATCCGCAAGATGAGCCACGTTTTATGTTAAGTCTAGTCACGGAAGAAATTGAGCGTGGCTTAATTAAGGCAACTTTAGCATATACTGGGTTTCATTTAAGTAATACCGCTGAAGTATTGGGCATAAGTCCTGCGACCTTGAAAGCTAAAATCAAAAAGTATGATATTTTTGTATTGGATTTCTCAAGTTAGTCATAATGAAAAAAGTTGCAGCAACGATTGCCTTGCCCTATGCGGGAGAGGTCGTGCAGCGTAGGCTGCGCGGGTGAGGGATAACTAAAGTTAGTTATTTAAGCGATACCCTCGCGTACTAAGTCATGCATGTGGATAATGCCAGCAATTTCATTTTGATGATTTAAAACCGCCAATGTGGTAATTTTCAATTGATTCATGAGGCTTAATGCTTCAATTGCCATGGCGTCCTCGGTGATTGTCTTTGGTCTTTTGCCCATAACTTCTGCAATATTAAGCCCTTTTTGATAAAGGGATTGTTGGAAAATTCTACGCAAATCACCATCGGTAAAAATACCATTAAGTGTCTTGTTATCATCAGATATAAGCGTCATTCCTAAACCTTTAGAGCTGATCTCTAAAATCGCATCTTCTAATGTACTTTGAGAAGTTACAATGGGCAGAGATGTACCGCTTTTCATAAGATCTGATACTTTTAAAAGCAAACGCTTGCCTAATGCACCACTTGGATGTGAGTTAGCAAAGTCTTCCGCACTAAAGTTTTTAGCATTTAATAACGCAATCGCTAAGGCATCACCCAATACCAAAGTTGCTGTTGTACTTGATGTGGGTGCTAAATTGTGTGGACAAGCTTCCTTTTCAACACCGAGGTTAAGGGCAATGTCTGCTGCTTGTGCCAATGCAGATTGAGGTTTACTGGAGATGGCGATAAGTGGGATATCAAGGCGCTTAATCATCGGGATTAATGAGGTTAGCTCAGGGGTTGAGCCAGAATTTGAGATGGCAATGACGATATCTTGACGTGTAATCATGCCAAAATCACCGTGCCCTGCTTCAGCTGGATGGACGAAGAATGCGGGTGTTCCCGTGCTAGCAAGCGTGGCTGCAATCTTTGAGGCGATATGCCCTGATTTACCCATGCCGATGATAATCACACGCCCCTGACATTTGAGAATTAACTCACAAGCGGTGATGAAACTATCATCAATATGTTTTTTAAGCTGTTGAAGCGTCTCAATTTCTAGATTGATTGTTTTTAGTGCATCTTGAGCAAAAGGATGGTTGTTTGACATAACAAAATCAAATAATAAAGTATTTTCAATGCGTGTTATTGTAAGTGAGGATAAGAGAAAGTCAAAATGGTTTGCGATGGGTTGTACCCTGCGCAAACTAAATTAGGTTAGTGGCATGGGCTTAATTTTGCTTTGCCAGTTTGCTTAGCGCAGACCTTTT
Source organism: Cysteiniphilum sp. (assembly GCF_057495195.1). Classification (NCBI taxonomy): domain Bacteria; kingdom Pseudomonadati; phylum Pseudomonadota; class Gammaproteobacteria; order Thiotrichales; family Fastidiosibacteraceae; genus Cysteiniphilum; species Cysteiniphilum sp. Next base: position 47,675 of record NZ_JBXTEF010000005.1, read on the forward strand.
GCAACACAGCGTCAATGCTATAAGGAATCTCAGATTTTTGTTGTGTTTTGCGACATTTGTATTCGATGACATCATTTTCTAGTCCACGTTCACCAATAATCAGTTGATGTGGTGCACCGATTAAATCCGCATCAGCAAACATAATACCTGGTCGCTCTTTGCGATCATCAAATAAAACATCAAAGCCGGCAGCTCTAAGATCATTGTAAAGTTTATTGGCAACCTCGAAGACTTTAGTTGATTTATGCATATTCATTGGAATGATCGAGATATCATACGGTGCGATCTCACTTGGCCAAATAATGCCATTATCATCATGCGATTGCTCGATTGCCGCCGCAATAATACGCGTGACACCAAAACCATAGCAGCCCATAATAAGGTCTTGTTTCTTACCATTTTCATCAAGAATATTGGCGTTCATCACTTTGGAGTAGTTGTCCCCTAGTTGGAAAATATGCCCAACTTCAATGCCGCTTGTAAGCTCAAGTGTGCCCTTGCCATCAGGAGATATATCGCCGGCAACTGCATTGCGAAGATCAGCAACATCATAGCTTTTAATATCGCGATCCCAGTTTGCACCAAAGAAGTGAAAATCATCTTCATTAGCGCCACATACAAAGTCGTGTAACATGACAGCGCTATGATCAGCAATCACTTTAATCGGTGAATTAACAGGACCTAAAGAGCCGATATTGGCATTAAATGCTTGCTGTATTTCGGCTTCCGTGGCAAAAGTAAAAGGTGCGTTGATTTGAGGTAACTTTTCGATTTTGATCTCATTTAACTCATGATCCCCGCGCAGCACTAAGGCAAAGAGTGTATTATCACTGTCCTTGATAATAATCGTTTTGATCGTGTTTTCAGGTAACAAGTCAAACTTTTGACAAATATCGCTAATGGTTTTTAAGTTAGGTGTTGAGATCCTTTCAAGTGATTGAGAAGGAGACTTGCGTGTCGTGAGATCTGGCTTTAAATACTCTGCCATTTCAATGTTGGCAGCATAATCACTTTGATTGCTGTAGCAAACAATATCTTCGCCCGCTGCGGCAAGTACTTGAAACTCATGTGTTTTACTACCACCAATGGCGCCAGCATCAGCATTAACGACACGAAATTTAAGTCCCATACGCGTTAGGATATTACAATATGCTTGATGCATTTTCTGATAGGTGTCTTCTAAGCAATCATAATTGCTATGAAATGAATAAGCATCTTTCATAATAAATTCACGTGCGCGCATCACGCCAAAGCGTGGACGTATCTCATCGCGGAATTTTGTTTGGATTTGATATAAATTCAGGGGTAATTGTTTATAGCTTTTAATTTCTTTGCGTGCAATGTCAACAATCGGTTCTTCATGTGTTGGTCCGTAGCAAAAGTCACGCTCATGGCGATCTTGCATTTTTAGAAGCTCAGGACCGAATTTTTGCCAACGATGCGTTTCTTGCAATAGCTCAGCAGGTAATATACTAGGCATTAAAATCTCACAGGCGCCTGCGTTATCCATTTCCTCACGAACAATTGTTTGCACTTTTTGTAGCACTTTCATGCCTGTAGGTAGCCATTGATAAATGCCTGAGGCAAGTTTGCGAATTAAGCCAGCACGTAACATATATTGATGACTGATTAATTCGGCATCTTTTGGCGTTTCTTTTTCAGTGGCAAGTAAAGTTTGCGATATTCTCATATTTAGAATCTTGTGAAAAGCAATGTGTGAGGTTACGTTAGCTCGTTTTTTGAGTCGGTTCAAGCGGATTTTCGGAATTTGTGTCATTTGGTTTATCCGCTAATAGCCGGTTACGTAAAAAAGCATATAAAAATAGCGCCAAAGGCGCCGCGTAAACCCAATAAACAACGTGTCCTTTAACGATAATACTAAAGTTGTTGAAATAGAAAATAGAGGTAAGTGAGGCAATAAAGGTAATGCAAGCAAGAAAGAAGATAGTATCAGCGATATAACGGAGTTTTTGTTTCATGGTGGTTGTCTCCAATTAAGTAAACTATGTTAATTATATAATGCAAGCATGCAGTTGGGTAGTCGCGTTTAATTAAATACTAACATTCCCAAGGATTAATATAAGGTACTTCAAATGCTTGAAATGGGTTTGTATCGCGTGTTGCAATGGTCATTGAGTTTGCTTTGGCAATAGCTGCAATATAGGCGTCTGCTATGCCGACGGCGATACCGTTTTTTCGTGCTTTTACCATTGATAACGCGTAGATTTTTGCAGCATTCTGATCAAAGCTCAAAACTCTATTAGCAAACAGTGGCAATATGGTTGATTCTAGACTTTCTTCTAGTATCGTCTTTTTCTTGCCTGAGGGTAATGCCGCAATACCAAATCGAATTTCTGCAATGCTGATGGTTGATAAATATAGCGCATCGATTAGTTGATCATCAAGCCATTTGATAACGTTTACATTCGGTCGAGGCTTTAATGGTTCTGAAATAACGTTAGTATCGACAAGTATCATGTGAAATCCAATGGTGAAGGTGGTGTTTTGTCACGATGCGTATCAAGTTTGATAACTCCAACCTTTTTGCGAATGGTGGATAATAGGCTGCCTAGCTTCACTTGACTTTGGTGCTCAACAGCGTTCTTTAGTATTTCCCTAATTTCAGCTTCAGTGCTTCTGCCGTGCTTTAATGCTTCTGCTTTTAGTGCGCGATGCACGTCATCTGGTACGTTGCGGATAGTTAGTACAGCCATATCATTCTCCTAGAGTTTATATATACCCATCACAAACTACTTTACAAGCAAGTACCGTAAAATGATTCACGAGCGATATAATGGAATTTGTGCTGTCAGTATATGAAAGTGCTTTCATTTCTGCAAGTTTACGTTTAAATTTCTATTTTAACTATGAAGTCAAGATGAACCTGTTCAATAAGCTTATAATGATGATTGATATATATGTTCTAAATCTAAACAAATTTGATGCGCTAGAAGCGCTTAGTATATTACCGTTTGAAATTAGAGATTATGCCAGAGGCTTGAAATTGGAGCGTAAGCGTATCGAGTATATTGCATCGCAATGGTTGCGCTATAAGTTGTTGAGTGAGTTATTAGGTGTTACTACTACTGATCTGCGATTTTCAAAGTCCCAAAATGGACGACCATTTCTCGTTGATAGTATGATCGATTTTAATATTAGTCATACGCGTGATTATGTTGTTATAGCAATTGCTAAAGGGAAGCGTGTTGGTATTGATGTACAGACGAAAAAAGAAAAAGTCGATGTGCTAGCGATAGCAAAGCAATATTTTGCAAAGAGCGAGTATGACTTGGTTGCTGCTAAGAAAGGCGACAGTGCGCAACGAGACGTGTTTTACTGGCTATGGGCATATAAAGAAGCAAGTCTTAAGCTGACTGGTGAGGGGATTGCTAATGGGTTAAATCGTTATATTTTTGAAGTCAATGAAAGTGGCGAATGCAAAAAGAAAAATGTCCAAGATAAATATTACTTCCATCAACAGTTAGATGAAAATACACTGCTCTGCTTAAGTTTTGAGAAAAGTAATAGCAAGGTTAGATTGAATTTTTTATAGAATTTAAGGCTATATCCCTGCCCACTTTGATTGTGTAAGCGTTGGCTGAACGCAAGTCGAAGCCTCTATGAAGTGTAATTTTCCCAAGCTACACACTTCGACTGATACTCAGTGCATCGCTTTGATTTACGCTCAGGGTACGGTGAGTACTTATGGGTGAATATTTAGTTTTAGTCAAATTTAAAGCGTATTAATACATAGAAAAGTTACTGTTGAGGTGCTGTCGCACTTTATTGAGAAACGTTAAGCTCAGCTTGGCCAACAACTGCTTTGCTTGGTGTGTACACCACTTCAGCTTTCCATACACCTGGACATGATATTGAACCATTAGCGCTTTGATGGGCAAGTGTTCTATAAGCCCAAGAGTAATCGCTGGCCTCTTTGTATTTCATAATTGGGAACGTTGTGCTTACGCAATGGGATTGGCTAGGTGCAACCCAGTGAAGTTTTAAATCCCCTTGTTTGGCGCCATTCCAATCAGTATAAATCTTTGCAACTAAACGTCCATCTTTAGCGCTTAGTTTAACTGTTGAGCTTGGCAATGAGCTACTATTTGAGGTGACTGATGCTGGTGCTGACATTGCTGTAACAGATGCATCCGTGCTTTGTGGCGCAGGTGCTTTAGGTGATGTGGCACAAGCAGATAATAATGCGGCACTAGAAACAATGCCAAGTAGTGTGATTTTTCTCATCGTTGTCTTCCTTCTGTTGTATGAACCTATAAGAATCACTGATTACTATAGACCTAATCCTAGCGTATAGCAAAAAGATATCAAGGAGGTTAGAGAAAATTTAATAAAAAGTGGCGAAAAATTGATTTATGCCGAGTATTTTGATGTTAGACAATGATAGCAGCGGCAACACGGCGCCCTTCATTTGCTAGAATATTAAAAGTGCGGCATGCGGCAGCTGAATCCATAAAATCAATGGATTTGCCTAGGCGGGCAAAAGCAATGATGATTTCTTGCGGTGGAATCTGTGATGTTGCACCGGTGCCAAGAAGATAAACATGCGCATCAAGCTCAATAAGTGGATCAATGACATCAAGATTAAGCCCATCAATAGATTTTACATCCCAGTTATTATTAATAATTGCCTCAGGTGTGATAATCACGCTGTGAGAGAATGTCTGTTGTGGGAGTGTTAGCTCGCCAGACTTGTAGTGTTTAACAAAAATTGGTGAATCCGGTTTTTCATGTTCTAATTGCATTGTTGATGCCTTGAAATTAAAAGATAAATTGAATGAGTAAATAGAGTTTATTAATCAGTGGTAGCAAGATGCTTGCCAGTAAATTTGATTGACCAAAAGGAATAAACAGCAGCAAAAGCACGATCAAAAATCCCCAGCGCTCTAAACGGTTGTACTGTAGTGTTGCTTTATAAGGTAATAATGCGCTAACAACGCGACTGCCATCAAGTGGTGGAATGGGTAATAAGTTAAATACCATTAGCATCAAATTGAGTATGACACCAAATTGTGCCATCTGATGGAAACCGAAGTTTGGTACAAATTTCCACAGCAAAAACCAAATAATTGCCATAATAAAATTGGCTAAAGGTCCAGCAATTGCCACAAGAATCATATCTTGGCGTGGCTTTTTGAGGTTGTTAAAATTAACAGGCACAGGCTTTGCCCAGCCAAATAAGAAACCAGTACCTAATAGAAACATTGCAGTTGGCAGAATGATTGTGCCGAGAATATCGATATGTTTAATCGGGTTTAAAGTAACTCGCCCCATAAGATAGGCGGTTTTGTCACCGCGTAATTTGGCGATGTAGGCGTGTGCTGCTTCATGTAGTGTGATAGCAAAGAGCATTGGGATGATAAACATCACAAAAGCTGTTAAATAAGTGTTAAGATCAGCAGGCATTGTCTATTAGTGCTTTTTTCATATTTTTTCGCAGTGAAATAAGTGTATTATAAAGCCTTAGCAGAATGAAGAATTTATGCCAAGGAACATACAGATGAGCGATGTAGTTACATTAGATTTACCCAAGTTTTCACAAATAGACATTGATAACGCCAAGACTGAAGTGGAAAAGTGCATTCAGTATTGCCGTAATTTAAAAGAGCAATTACTTAAAGAGAGTGATTACACATGGGATGATTTTATTTATCCTTTGGAAGAAGCCGAAGATGCGCTTAGCAAAACTTTTGGCCCTTTGGGGCATTTAAATGCCGTTAAGAACACACCGCAGTTGCGCGAAGTCTATCAGTATTGTGTTGAGAAAATATCAGAATATTCAACGCAAACTGCACAAGATGAGCGTATGTTAAAGGCATATCAAACTATTTTGCGACGTGATAAATCTTTAGATCAAGCGCAGATTAAGGCGATTAATGATGCTATTCGCAGTTTTAAATTATCAGGCGTGGACTTAGAAGGTGACAAGCGTCAGGAGTTTGAGCAAGTCGTTACTAAGCTTGCCAAGTTGCAAAGTGATTTTGAGAATAATGTGCTTGATGCAACGATGGCGTGGCATTATCACGCATTGAATGAAGATGAATTAAAAGGTTTATCAGACAGTGCTAAAGAGCAAGCACGTTTAAAGGCGCAGATACAAGAGAAGGATGGTTTTGTCTTAGGACTTGACGCACCAACCTATATTTCTGTAATGCAGCAAGCCGATAATCGCAAGCTGCGCGAGACTTTTTATAAAGCCTATATCACGCGCGCCTCCAGTGAAGCGGACAATAAAAGCTTTGATAACGCTAAGATTATGCAAGAGATTATGTGCTTAAGAGCACAAGAAGCTCGACTTTTAGGATTTAAAAACTATGCTGAAGTCTCATTGGCAACGAAGATGGCAACCTCAGTTGATGAGGTGATGCACTTTATGCAAGATTTGCTACAAAAGGCAAAACCACATGCACAAAAAGAGCTGCAAGAGCTTATAGCATTTGCTAAAGCGTCTGGATTGGATGATGAGTTTAAACCATGGGATAGCGTATATTATTCAGATAAGATGAAAAAGGCACGTTATGATTTTACCTCTGAAGAGCTGCGCCCTTATTTCCCTTTGAACCACGTAATGAAAGGCTTGTTTAGTGTATTGTTATCTCTTTATGGTATCACAGCGAAGAAGCGCAATGATTGGGATCGCTATCATCCACAAACAGAATTGTATGAATTTTATGATGAAAACAAGCAACTTCGTGGGGCAATTTTAGTTGATTTCTTTGCAAGAGCACACAAGCGTGATGGTGCGTGGATGGATGAATGTCGCACGCGCTATAAGCGTCTTGATCATTCAGTGCAAACACCTGTAGCGTATGTTACTTGTAACTTTATGCCCGCCAATGAAGGGGCTGATGCGTTATTGACGCATAATGATGTATTGACTTTATTTCATGAATTTGGTCATGCCTTACAGCATATCTTAACGCAAGTAGAGCATTTGCCTGTTTCAGGGATTAATGGTGTTGAGTGGGATGCCGTTGAGTTACCAAGTCAGTTTATGGAGAATTTCTGCTGGTGTGAAGAAGGGTTACAATTGCTGTCAGAGCATATTGAAACCAAAAAAAGCTTGCCAAAAGAGCTCTTTCAGAAGTTAGTTGCCTCACGTCAGTATCAATCAGGTTTAGCGATGTTGCGTCAGCTTGAGTTTGCACTGTTTGATATGCAACTACACCAAAGTAGTGTAGAGGGTTTAGATATTCATCAAATAATAGAGGATGTGCGCCAATCAACAGCATTGTTAGAGGTGCCCAAGTTTAATCGCTTTGAAAATGGCTTTTCACATATTTTTGCAGGTGGCTATGCGGCAGGCTATTACAGTTACAAATGGGCGGAAGTGTTATCCAGTGATGCTTTTGCTGAGTTTGAACAGGGTCAGTCCGTATTAAACAAAGTCATTGGTCAGAAGTTTATGCAAATTATTTTGGAGACAGGCGGCTCAGCACCAGCGGCCGAGCTATTTGAAAAATTCAAAGGTCAAAAACCATCAGTTGATGCATTACTGCGTCATAATGGTATTGTTTAGATGAGTCGAGCCATTGGTGGTGAAGCGGAAAATAGAGCCTTAACGTTTCTAGAGACTCAAGGTTTTAGCTTAATTACCAAGAACTTTCTGACACCATTAGGTGAGATCGATCTGATTGGTCAAATTGCTGATGTATTGATATTTGTTGAGGTTAAGGCGCGAAAGTCAGCACAGTTTGGCTCGGCATTAGAAATGGTGACAAAATCTAAACAGATAAAAGTGCGTAAAACAGCGCAAGTTTTTCTGCAGCAACATCCACATTATCAACATGCCGAATGCCGTTTTGATGTCATCGGCATGACAGGAGATGATATTCAGTGGGTACAAGCAGCTTTTTAAATAAATACTTTGACAGAAAGTTATAGAAAGTTTCATTTGAATAATGAAAAAATTGTCTATAGCGCGTACAATGTGCGCAAATTTTAAAGTAGACACAATATAATAAATGACATCATTACATAATTCTCATTCAGAAAAACCTAAGCAATATAAGGCGGTTTCACTTATTTCCGGTGGTTTAGATTCCATGTTGGCAACCAAGGTGATTGCAGATCAAGGCATTCATGTTGAGGGTATTAACTTCTTCACCGGTTTTTGTGTTGAAGGGCATACGCATGCCATTCGTAAGAAAGATCAAAGCAAAGAAAAGCGTAACAATGCCTTATGGGTTGCTGAACAGCTTGGGATAAAATTGCATATTATCGATGTGATTGAAGAGTACAAAGATGTGTTATTAAATCCAAAATATGGCTATGGCGCCAATATGAACCCGTGTTTGGATTGTAAGATTTTCATGGTCAAAAAAGCCAAAGAATGGGCGCTTGAAAATGGTTTCGATTTCATTATTACCGGTGAGGTCATTGGTCAGCGTCCGATGTCGCAACGTAAAGACACCATGCCAGTTATTCAAAAGCAATCAGGTATCGATGATTTATTATTGCGTCCATTATGTGCTAAAAATCTACCTGAAACCAAGCCTGAGCGCGAAGGGTGGGTTGATCGTCAGAAGCTATTTGGTTTTCACGGGCGCAATCGCACGCCACAATTTGAACTAGCCAGCTCATATGGTTTTGTTGATTATGCAACACCTGCTGGAGGTTGCTGCTTTTTAACCGATAAACAATATTCAGATAAACTAGTTGATTTATGGAAAGGTCGCAATGATAAGCGTGATTACGACTTTGATGACATTATGCTGTTGAAAGTTGGTCGCCATTTGCGTCCTAAACCTGAGTTTAAATTAATTATTGCCCGCGAAGAAGGTGAGAATAATTTTCTAAATGGTTATAAGCGTCAATTTCCGCATATTACTGTTGAAAGTCATGGTGGACCACTGACATTGATCGATGGCAACTTTGACACTCAAGATGAAGCGTTTGTCGCTAGAATTATTGCGCGCTTCTCACAAGGAAGAGAAGCTGACGAAGTGACTGTGCGCTTTGCTTATCCTGATGGTGTTGCACGTGAGCATACGGTGAAGCCTTTTACCGTTGATGAAGTACAGCAAGCGTGGTATGTCTGATGGAGGTTAATGTTGAGCTAGATTTACGTCGCTTATTATGTCCGATGCCTGTGATTAAAACGCAAAATGCATTAAAAAAGATGACCGCTGGCGAGCAGTTAAAAGTGACTTGTACCGATCCAGGGGTTAAGCATGATATTCCTGCTTGGTGTAAGATCAATGGCTATGCTATCTTAGAGCAACTTGAAGTAGATAATGAATTCATCTTTGTGATTAAGGCGTAACAAATGGATCAAGATTTATTAAGTATTTTAGTATGTCCTGAATGTCAATCATCATTGATATACGATAAGCAAAACAAGGTGCTTGTGTGTAAAGCGGATAAATTAGCATACCCTATTATCGATGGCGTACCGCGTATGCTATTAGAAGAAGCTAAGAAGCTAACGCTTGAAGAAGTCAAACACTATGAGTAAGCGCCATATTATTATTCCAGCGCGTTTGCAATCAAGTCGCCTTGCCAATAAGTTATTACTTGATTTGGCAGGCAAACCCATTATTGAGCATGTTTATGAGCGCGCATTACAATGTGGCTTTGAGCAAGTGGTGATTGCTACAGATAGTGAAGAAATTCAGGAGGTAGCACACAGTTTTGGTGCGACAGTTTGCATGACGGCAGTAGATCATCAATCAGGCACTGATCGTTTGGCTGAAGCCGTGCAGAAATTAGCAATTGCTGATGAAGATATCGTTGTTAATATCCAAGGGGATGAGCCATTAATTCCGATGGAAAATGTGATTCAAGCTGCTGATTTGTTAGTGGATAGATCGCAAGCGGTAATGGCGACTTTGTGTGAGCAAATAACCGATGACAGTGAAATTCATGATCCAAATTGCGTAAAAGTCGTATTTAATCGCGAGCAATATGCTTTGTATTTCTCAAGAGCGCCGATTCCATGGCAGCGTGGTGTGTTTGACCAAGGTGAGATTAAGATGGGAGATCATTATCGTCATATTGGTTTATATGCCTATCGCGCGGGTTTTCTAAAGGTATATGCACAGATGGAAAAAAGTCCATTAGAGCAAATTGAGTCTTTAGAGCAATTACGCGTGTTATGGCATAATCAAAAAATTGCAATTGCTGAAGCTAAGGCGTCAACGCCTCCTGGGGTTGATACACAAGCTGATTTAGATAAAGTAAGGAAGATGTATGACAGCTTTTGTGCTCGATAAAGCTCTGGCTGATTCCAGCAGTCTCATCAAAGATCTTGGAGATATTCAATTACGGTTGTCAAACAACGCACTGGCGACATGGTTTCTCATCGTACCTAAAGTGACGGTCACCGAATGGTTTGAGCTTGATATGGAGATGCAGCTAAGGCTCAATGCTTTGATTAATACATTATCTCGTTTCCTCAAAGAGGATTTGCACGTTGATAAAGTCAATGTTGCCACAATTGGTAATGTCGTCTCACAAATGCATATTCATGTGATTGGACGCAAAAAAGATGATTTTTGTTGGCCTGATGTAGTGTGGGGTAAAAGCGAAAGGCAAGCGTATTTGGCGCATGCAAAAGAACAGTTAGTCTTTAAGTTGCTTAAAATTTTTTAATTGATGGCTTGTCGCAACTGCCCATAATGGTAAATGATTTCAAGATGCTTGGAACGTGACATCATACCTGGGTTAGTGCCTTTATCACCCTCTGGAATTGGTTTGTTAATGTCTTTGAAATAGCTTTGCCATTCAGGTGGTGTGTGCCCATTTTGTTTAAACGTCATGGTGTTTAGTGCAAAGATCGGCTTGTTATTATTGCTTAGCATAAACGCATCATAGATTAATTGTGAGCAGTAAAATGTCTTAAGATCGTTTTGATGGCTAAAGTCATCGTTATAAGGAAGTCCTTGCCATGATAAAGCGTAGCTAATCGCTTTTTTAATGAGTGGTTGGTATTGGGCATTTAAGCGCCCGACCATCACGCGTGGCTTGTTATCTTTATCAACGCTGCGCATTAAGAAATGATGCAAAGGTGTTAAATGTACTGACTTGTCAATGGCTTCAATAATTTCTGGCTTCCCTTTAACAAAAACAAGCATGCCAACGTGTGATGCTTGGGTGTTGCCATAGCCATAGGTAACATTAGTAATTGCGTTACATAATTTGCCGCAATTTAAATCCTGAAAGAATAGATCTCCCGCCTTGGGGGTGTAGCTAAAAGCCAGTTGACTTATGAGTGATAAAATAAGCGTAAATTTAAAGTGGGAAAATATCTTCATATTAGTTGTTGTTCTAAAAATCGAATGCTTGTTATACCAGAAAATTCTGGCAGTTGGGATTTTATGTTTTATTGGCAGCGAGTTTTGTTACAATGTGGAAAATGTTTTAAAACGGAAAACGACGATGCTAAGTCTTATTTCACCGGCAAAAAGTCAAGATTTCAGTCAGAATGCGCCAACAGAGCTTACCAGTAATGTATTATTCGCTGAGCAAATAAAGCAGCTCGTGGCTAAGCTTAAACATTATACGCCAGATGAGTTTGAGCGGTTAATGAAGATATCACCAAAGCTTGCAGAAGGTGTGTTTGATATGTATATCAACTTTGATAGCAATCACTACGGCAAAGACAATGCCAAGCAAGCACTTTTTGCTTTTACAGGTGATGTTTATCGAGGTTTGGATGCACTTACTTTGTCACCTGCGCAAATTGATTATGCGCAAGAGCATTTGCTAATGATTTCAGGCTTATATGGATTGATTCGACCATTGGATTTAATTCAGGCATATCGTTTGGAAATGGGGACTAAGTTTTATATCGATGATGTGTTGCTATATGATTTCTGGCGAGAAAGGTTAATAAAGAAGTTAAATGGCATTATTAAAGAGAATAACCACCAAGCAATCGTTAATTTAGCATCGAATGAATATAGTAAAGCAATTGATAAGAAAATGATTAAAGCGACATGGCTTGAAGTTGATTTTAAAGAATTCCATAAAGATAAATATCAAACTATTGCGCTTTTTGCCAAGCGTGCGCGTGGTCGAATGGTACGCTATATTATCGATCATAATATTAATGATATAGAAGCGCTTAAGGGCTTTGATTATGATGGCTATGTCTTTAATCCAGAATTCTCGCGCGATACATCATTTTGCTTTACTCGAGTCAAACCATGAGGATCAAGCTACTTGCCCTAGGTGAGAAAATGCCAGCGTGGGTACAAGAGGGCGTTAATGAATACCAAAAGCGATTAACAGGATCATCTGTTCAGTTACAGGTGATTGAGTTACCTATTGCCAAGCGCACAAAAACAGGTTCAATTGATGGATGGTTGGCGCTAGAAGCGAAAACAGTATTATCCAAGCTGAATGAGCAAGATCATTTAGTTATTTTGGATGTGCAATCAAAGCTTATTAGTACTGAAGAGCTTGCGCAAAAAATGGAAAACTGGCAGCAAAACACACCAAACGTTGCGATTTTGATCGGTGGCCCAGATGGAATTGATGATTCGATCAAACATTTGGCAAAGGAGAAAATATCGCTGTCAAAAATGACCTTCCCGCATCCAATTGTACGCATTATTTTTGCCGAGCAGATCTATCGTGCGTGGACAATTTTACAGGGTCATCCCTATCATAAATAGCGAATTGCTGAGAAATAATGATGGAATATGTTTAATATATTGTCAGGGTTTTGCTCACATTCCTCATAAATGAAATCAAG
>NZ_JBXTEF010000006.1:0-57978 GCF_057495195.1 Cysteiniphilum sp.
TTCCTGCAATGTACGTCAATTTTAGCCATTTTTGATTTAGCATTATAAAAACAAATATGCTAGAAAACTACACTACCCATTGTTTCTTAACGCATTCGCTATTAACAAGAACCAATCACTCAAAAGTTCAAGAAATTCAATAGCAGAAATACTGTAAAATGGTTTATGGGCGGTATAACTACTTAGATAGGTGTTGAAATAGCAAAAGTTCGGAACTCCAGTTATTTAATGTCAGTGATAATTTCTTCGATACTCGTGAAACTTTGGAGAAGTTCATCAGCATCTGATATGGATTGTAATGAGCTTTTGCGTGATGATAGGACACTATCGTTTTTGAGTTCATTGACAGCTTGTGCATAAATATCAGCTTTTTCATAGAAATCAGATTCAGATAGTGCGGTGAGTATGATGGTATTTTTGCGATCTGGAAGTTGTGTGAATTTTTCATTGTTATAGACCATGCTTTCCAAGCGAGAAAGCTCAGGTGGAATTTGTTTCTCACTAAAGTTTTGCTGTTGCAAAAGATTGAGATTGAATTTTGCTTTATTGATCTGCCGCAATAGCATTTCTTCGGCTTCTGTTATCAGTGGTTTGTTGATGATTTCTCCGGTGTTACCTTTTAATAAGTCATACTGCTTTTCAGCGGCAGTAATTTTTTGCTGTAGCATTTGCGCTTTAAAGTTAATGTAATCGTATTGTACTTTTGCAAAATCAACAGTTTTTGGCGCGTATACGACTCTTTTAGGGGCATTATCAAGTGTTAGCTGCATGTACTTGGTATGCTCGGAAAGGGCCCTAAAGAGCTGGTCTAGAAACTCATAATTATTTGGCATTTTAGTCGCAGTCATAATGCGATAGCTGTTGTCTAGTGATTCAATAAATGTTTGAGATAACAACATTTCATCGAGCGTTGCTATGCTGAAGTCTTTAGGTGGAAAGTTTGCAGAGAGTGAGCTATCAAATTTAAATAATTGCTGCTGTATTTTTCTAAGTGCATTATCATATTCATTATTGATGATAGTTGCCCATGCTTTTGCCTCTTTAACATTCATTTTGGTAGATTGTTGGAGCAATTGTTGCTTGCGTAGAGCAAGCACTTCAAATTCAGCACTTGCTGTATTTTGCGCCTGAATGTATTTGTTGATAAGAAACTTTTCATGGGCGCCGGCAATAGACTTGCTTTCTAATGTATTTAGCTCTTTGAGGATCTCATCATAATTCATATTGTTAATCACAAACATACTTGAGTCAGTAATACTCTCTTGTGGATTAATGGTATAGGCTTTGTTTTGCAAGCTTAAATCGTTAATGATTTGATCATTAACAGATGCTAGACTTTGGCTTGAGGCATTGTCTGATGCAAATTGATTGACATTTGCCTGATAGGTTGTCAATTCGCCTAAAAGTTGAGCGCTACTGGCCTGCCAATTATTAACAAGTCGTGCTAGGGTTTCTTGGTCATTTGCCAAGTTGTTAGGCATTTGTGCATCATTTAAAAATTGTTGTAATTTGGCACGATAACCATCAATTTTTAGCGGGGCACTTTGGGCAATATTTGCTTGCGATAATTCAGCGATTGTATTTGTTAGGCGATTATTTACTTCTTGATAAATTTTCAGATTATCTAGGCTCTTATATTCATCTATTAAACGTAACTTTGCCTGCATTAATTGTTTTTGTTGTTTTTGAAGCTGGGTTATATTTTTACGAACGCTAGGGTTATTTATATCACCCAATTTGCTAGATTTTTCTAGCTGTGAGAGCTGATCATTTAAAGCCGCAGCTACCTGTTTTGTGGAGGCATTTTGAAGTTTTGCATCACTTAGTACGGTATTGCTTTCCTGTAAGAACAGCAGATAGTTGTTGATATATGCAGTTGAGGCATCTTGAAAATTGCTTTCGTTGGTGCTGCTAAGGAGTTTAAGCGCATCATTTTGGTATAGGTTGTTCGTTGTTGTGTTGACTTCGTCTAACAAGTTTGACTGCCATTTAGTTTCGTCTTCAAAGCTTTTTAGTAAGCGATATTTTTTGACTACACGTAGGCTTAAGCCAACAATGCCGCCAAGTTGCCCGACTTGCTCGGCGACCTTTTCATCCTTTAATGTGGTGATGTCGGCAGCAGATACAGGGTTGCTGTTAATGGTGTTATTGGTAATGTTTGTTGCGAGTTGTTGTAATTGGTTATCCACCTGACTGTTATAAAAAAATGTACCCATTTTGTTGGCCAATGATGATGATAGTGACAATGTGCTTAGGTTTGGATAATAGATTTGGGTAAGCAGTATATTTTGATAAGTTTGGCTGGCATCACTAAATGGTAATACGAATTGATTGTTGTTTTGAGGGGTAATGCTAGGATCAATAGATGTCGTTTGTAGAGTCGTGTTAACGATCGCATTAACAGGATCCAATAATGAGTTGTTAACGGCTTCTTTAGCGGCGTAAATATATAGTTGATTGTTATAGTAGCGTGCAAATAATGGAATGCCGCGAGAGAAGTACTGACTGTAAATATCTTTAGCGGTTAAGCCATTAATCTTAAGTGTTTTAGTGTTTTGTGTATTGTTAATTACCGCAGTCACTTTGGCTTGTGCAATATCAGCTTGGGTAATGGCAATAACGATTTTTTGACTTACCATATAATCAACAAGGTTTTGTGAGGTGAGATTAAAGTTTGGGGTTGTGGTGGTAGCTTGTTTAGTATAATCATATTGACCACCACAATTTGTCGTATCGATATAAAGATCGAGAGTGCTACTGCCAAGATAGTTCTTGACACCATTATTGCTAAGTACAAGTTGATCGTTACCAATACACAATGAGTCTTTGGCATCATTTGGCGTGTCTAAGAATGCAGTACTTCCTTTGTTATCAAACGGGTATGGGTATAGACCAATTTGACGAACGCCTTGAGTTAGATAGTTGATGTAGGTGGAGGCGACATCTAGACCTTGACCTGCAAGTATAAAAAGAACCATGATTGGCGCGTTATCAAAGTCAATCGCAGCAGTTAGGATGAGCGCTATTTTTAACCAACGCTCATTGGCGGATGCATTCGTACTCAAGTTAGGATCGGCAACGGGGATATCAGCAATAAAAAGTGGCTTTTGTTGTGGTTTATTCACAAAGCTTAGATCGCTAGAAAATGTACTGCGTTTACTTAAATCATAGCTTTTAAAATTACTTTGAGCATCACGAATACTTTTTTTGACTTCATTTGATAAATTCTCTAAATCCTGCATAGCATCATAACCACATTGGGTCATTTGGCGCAGTGTATCACCGGCTTGACCACCTAGGACGCTTAAGGAGCCACATAAAGTGACAATGCCAGCTGCAGCGAATTTTCCTTTGATTTTTGCCCAAGTGGATGAAACCGGTGCGCCAGTAAAGAGCGATAAAATAGCACCATTGGCATCTTGTTTTGGATTCAGTGGATTAAACCAGCTGATGGTAATCAGATTGTTTTGAAAGGCACTATTATAGCCAGTTAAGGTATCCATTTGTGGGACAGATAAAGAGAAGCCTTGCAGTTGCATGTGGTTTGGTGTGATGGGGAAATAAGGCTGTGGATGTAATGAAGCAGTGGCTGAATTACTGTTTGCAATGACATCAATAAGTTGTTGTGATTGATTGTGAAGTGTCAATGAAAAGGCATCTTGGGCGTAGGGTGCCGCAGCATTTTTGCTAAAAGCCGTCTCCTCAATTTTGGGTAGAATCATTGGAGCGTCTTGCATTTGATCAAGCGAGAAGTTCATGTTTCTATAGCGTCCGGCAACATAATATCCAACGCACTCAGCGGTTACCTGAGTAAGGTCTTCTGGATTCTGTATCACCAAATAAGTTGGGTAAATATAATTAACACCAGCTACACTTTCAACCGCGCCTGTAACATCACCAAAAAAAAGTTTTGGTGTGTCTTTTACTGCTTCCCAAGCAACATTTAGACTGGACTTAAGGGTGACTTTATCTGCTTGGTTTGGATTGTAGGTTTGTTGAAATCCTTTAATAATGTCAGGGTATGCTTTGAATTTTTTATAGTTTTTCTGCCATTCGCTTTCACAGTAGTCATATAGTGTATTGCTATAATCATCTTTTTCATCATAACTATAGGCATCTAGGGTTATTGCAAATGCAGCATGTGAAAGCACAAGGCTTAGTATTAGTACTTTAAATAATTGAGTTGTTTGCTTTATAATATGATGCATTTTGTTATTCCTTCAGATATCTAGCCATCATTACTTGGCGCATTCAAGTTACAAATTCAAAAATTACAAACCTTGATTTTTTGCATATAAAAAGAGTATAGCCCATAGCAATTTCTTTGCTAAAGATTGTTAAAAATGATTGATATGTGGACAATTTAAGATTGGTGAACTTTACTTGATGCATTGAATGTTTTTGTTTTGGTTAAAGCATTAAGGATGAACTGCTATGTATAAACATATAACCACCTACTTATTAATGTTTCCATTAATGACATTAGCGAGTATGACTCAAGAGCAAATTGAAGATAGTAATGCCGGTAAAGAAGTGCATACGTCAGGAAGCTCATTAATAGCGACAGATGCTGCAAATACGTCAAGTGTAACAGCAGCGACAAACACTCAACCAAAAGTTGATACGAGTGCTAATGTAACCGCACCATCTGGCGTTGATGTTGATAATGCCAATTTTATTAAAGAGCGTATTAGGCAAGTAATTGCGAGTGCTAATAAACCCTATGTTGCTGATAGTTATGTGACGGATTATTCAAAAATATATGGTGTGAAAGGTAAGAGCATAACCTATGGTACTAAGAAAGAAACAGGAAACTCACCTTCAGCTTATGTACCATGGGCGACACGAAACGCATCAACGGGATCTTGGACAACCAAGCTTACGCAAAATCCGCAGTTGATTCACGATAGCATTACTGTTGTCACTGCTTTGACGCTGCTAGATAGTGTATTAGCCAAGTTAAACAAAAAGTATCAAATCAGTGCTAAGAAGATTTTACCATCGACTATGGAGAGTGCGGCAAGACAATTATCAGGGTCGCTTAAATTAAGCTATTGGCAGCAAAATAGTGAACGCTTGCTACAGGCTTATGCAGATAGTTATAAATCGAATTTTCTGTCAGCCATTTTAAAGAATTGTCGAGTCGATTTATCAGTGGGACTTAACTCAAATGATGATGTGCAGGCGTATCAGAATTGTTTAACTAAACAAGTAAACCTTGTAGAAGCTGAGCTAAAAAAAAGCACACCTCAACAGATACAGCAATTTTTACAACAACAAAAAGTGC
This sequence comes from Cysteiniphilum sp., assembly GCF_057495195.1. Classification (NCBI taxonomy): domain Bacteria; kingdom Pseudomonadati; phylum Pseudomonadota; class Gammaproteobacteria; order Thiotrichales; family Fastidiosibacteraceae; genus Cysteiniphilum; species Cysteiniphilum sp. Next base: position 5,288 of record NZ_JBXTEF010000006.1, read on the forward strand.
CTAGAGAATATTACCAAACCCAAACAAAGACACAAGGCTATCAACAGCCCAATACTCAGCGCTTTAGAGGTAGTATGGGAATGTAAGGAGACACAAATGAAACTGTTAAGAGTAAGTTACTGTTTAGGCGCGTTGTTGTTTGTAATGCAGCAAGGACACGCTCTTGATATTGATGCCTATAGTTATGATAAAAATAATGACTACACCAATGCATTATATGCTTTTTGTGAACAGCAATGGCAGGATAAGTCTCCCCAATTTGAATCCCTTAAAAGCATCAAGCAGAGTTTTTTCAAGCAGTATTATACAACCGATCTAAGTGTGCTAGGAATTCTAGGAGATGTAGGGCAATCTTTGCAAGATCATATGACTTTGGGGCTATCAGCGGCGGCAGGCCTTGACTATATCTATCCAACGTATTTGGTGTTGAATAGCAAAAAAGATATGCAGAAGATTACGCCTGAGTGTATTTATTACTATATTGCCGGCAGACGCACTACATCAACGTATACATTAAGTTCATTAAAAGAAGATCCTACTATGTTTGATTATGAAAGGGTATTTCCTATTAATAAGGCAAAGTTTTATGAAAATGCGGCAGCTAAGTATTCACAAGATCAATTTTATGTGCGCCTGCATAATCAAAGTGAGCGTTTTATCAAAGTAGACATCAATAGTAATAATGGCTCTGCTGGGGTGAATAGACCGCAATTTTTTCCAGAGCAATCAACGGCTGTTCAAGCATCAAGTTTAGCCATTGGCACACCAACTTCAGATACAATGATTGGTTATAACAATAACTTTTCATCTAACTTGATTGCATTGAATTGGTATAACGTGCTAGATCCTAAAAGCTATAATCAAGGTGCATTATTGTCACTGTTTAATGTGAACCCAAGTAAAGATAGCTTGACGGATGTGAAGTATATATCTTCAATGATTGTTGCTATTCCTTTGTGTATAGCAACAAACTATGATGTAACTTCAGGCAAAACAGTGAAACCTAAGGACTGTGGTAAAAATCTTGGTAATGCACTCATGGGCAAGAGTAATATTGCCCAGCAGAATATCAAAGATCGTTTTGCCAAGATACGCTCATTGGATCTTAAAAACAAAGAAAAATACACGCAAGATTTAACGGGGATAAAAGTAGATGAGGCGGGTAATTATGTCTCTTTGATCAAAACACCTGTGGTTGACCCTAAGCTGTTTGAAAATGCAACGGCAAATACCATTTGGATTAATACTATTGCTATTGGTGCAGGCTTTACTGAGATGCCTGTGTTGGTTCTTGAAGTATTAAATGAGATTGCGAATGTCGCGCTAGATGTTGGCTCGAATTATATCAATATGCTTAATCGCGGAAACAGACAAGTTTCACTTTACCAAATGCCTTATGATAATGCAGGGAAAACTGATTTTTTAGATAACCCAGAAGCGGGGAAAGATAAACTTTGCGTCGCTAAGGATTATCTGGTTTTGGGCACACAAGCCAGTTATCAAAACAATGCATTAGCTAAGCAAATAGCAAAGCAAGTTAACGATTTATCAGCATCTGATGGTAAGTATATGGGAAGCAATGTGATTGATCTGTATATTGATGATCGGCGTTGTGGTGGGCAGTATGATTATAGTAAAGCACTAGATGAATTTGCCTTGCCACAATATAAGACGATCTCAGCTGCGCTTTTAGATTATCTTATTGCTAACAAAATGGTGTCGCCGTTATTTCCTAACGGTGATATAAGTAACAGCATTAGTGTTAAAGTCAATGGCTCAAACAAGATCGTTAGGGTGACCTTACCAGAAAATATACTTAAAAATATCATTACTAATTATACCTTAAGAGGTATCCCATTATTTGCCAGATATTATAGTGGGGAGCTTATCATTTATGCGGCAACTGAGGCAGTGCAAGCAGCATTTCAAGATCCATTAAACAGTACATTGCCTTCGATTTTATCGACTACGGCGAGTAATATTAGTTATGACCCCAATAACATCAATGGCTTTGTCCAGCCAGTCGATAATAGTAGCAACAGTTTGCAAATGGCAAGCCATAACCTGATGTATTATCGCAATATTAATGCGCAATTACCGAATAAAGCATTAGATACTTTGATTGGTGGGTATTTTGATAAAGGTCAGACAAGTGTAAATATGGCATTAGCGACGAATGCAACTGATTCAGATAACGATTCAAATTCCACAAAAGATCTGGCATTAAAAATTATACTTGGCACAGGAGTAACTGCGCTTACTGGTACGGTAACTTATTTGGCGATTAAAGTGGTTAAATATCGAATGTTACAAAAGAGTTTTGGGGCTTATGATAGAAGTTATTCAAAAAGAATCACCGCTATTGAAGATGAAATTAATGGCTTGTATCCAAATGAAGCAGAACTACAAAAACTGGGTGATATTGTTAATAAGATGATTAACACAAAATCATTAGATGAAGCAGCGAATGCTGCTAGTGATGGCGAGAAAATAATAGAGAAGTACGCGGGCAAATCAAGTCCAGTAGATGTCAGCAAGACGTTGGATAAATACGAAAAAATATTAAATAAATATCAAGCTGACCTAGGGCAGCTCGGGCAAAAATATGGTGAATTGCCAGCTTATCAAGTATTAAGCGATAAACTTGGCAGTGCTCAGAAGAAAGTTGCGGATTTTTGGAATCAAAGAAAGGTGGCTTACACTGATCTTCAGCAAATAAGTGATCAATTTAACTCAGCAATTATTGCCCAGAATCAACAAGATTTAGTTAAACTACAGGCAAGTCTAAAAGCAAATAAGGGACCTTTTAGCAAAGTTTATCAACAGTCTATAGAGAGCGCCTTGAATAACTTTAAAACCAACATGAAAACTAAAATTCGTGATATGGCAGGGTTTTCACTCACACAGCAGAAGCAATTAGTTAGTGATTTCTCTTCTTACTTGAGAAATCGAGATTATGGTTCGTTTGGTCAAGAGTTGCTAGCCAAACAACGAAAATTTAAAATAGCAAAAAATAAAATTGATCAATATTATAAAGAAATCCAAAAAAGTTCGATTTATAAAGATAATTTCACAGAGTTTGATGCTGCTTATGAAAATGCCGTAACGGATTTTAATAAAGCAGTTAACGAGTTCAATTCTAAGGTAGTGTTAAACTCAATACAAAAGACCCACTTAGATGAAGTGGCTCGTACCAGCTTGCTACAGGAGAGGAGAGTTGTGGAGTATGTTGGTGGTTATAGCAAAGAGTTTAATCTTGCTATGGCCAATACATTAACCTCTAACATTAGCTTGAAGAATACATTCTCTAAGGTAGACAACCCAATTAAAATACTGGCTGAAGAAGCTGGTTATAATGCGCTCGATATCTCATCAATACAATCAAAATATGATATGGTGTTGTCTCAAAGTATGAATGATATTGCATTTGATCTTGTTGAGCAATCAGCACCAACAGAGTTTAAAAAACTTCGTAAAGCCTCGCAATCATCAGAAGAAATAGGAAAAATAGGGGAAATTATAGAAAAACCATCAAGAGGGTCGGAAGCGCCATTGAAGAAACTATTTGACAATAATACATCGATTCAAGATCTTGAAAAAATGCTAATACAAATTTCATCGCAAAAGCAGCAAGCACTAATAACTAAGGCAGCTGATGCAGAGAAAGTATCAGATTCGATAGAGTCGCTAAGTGATTTGCGTAAGTTGGATCTTTAAGGAGATAAGAGTGAATCGCTTATTAATAGCTATTTTTCTTAGTGTTATTTACTCTCCATTGTGTGTTGCGCTTAGTGTCAATAGTGGTGATTATGACAAAGGCAACCGTTATACGAATGCGTTATATGAATACTGTGAAAATGAATGGCAAGCGATCTATGCTAATTTGGATAGTTTGCCGGCAATAAAAGCCAGTTTCCAGCAAACTTATATACCACAAGCGACGGAATCAGTATCACTGTCAAGTATTTGGGGAATGGTCAAGGATTCATTGTCTAATGTGATATCTCAGCAATTTGGTGGAGGACTTGATGGGATTACGCAAACTATCGTTGGGGTATATTACACCTATCCTACTGTTTTGGTTACTCAAAGCAGAAGTGACCTAAAGAAAATCACGCCTGAGTGCCTATTATATTATATGGCTGGTCGGACACTGAAAAAAAACGTATCATTAGAGCAGGCAAAATCAACGCCACTTATTGTGCCAAAAATTGAAGAGACAACTTTTGTAGCACAAGCTGCAGCGAGCTATTCGCAAGATCAGGCTTATGTCAATTTACACAATATGAGTAACAAAGACATTAAGCTTAATATCAGTAGTAATTCAGCCACGACATCTATTAATACAGTGCAGTTTTTTCCAGAGCAAAGTATGCATAGTTTAGCAAGTGCAATATCGTTATCTATCCCTGCAGTGAATACCTTAACTGGCTATAACAATAATTTTCAGAATAATGTGGTGAGTTTGTCATGGTATGATAACAAAGCGCCGGCAAAGACAGTAAATGGCGCGCTATTATCGCTTTATACTGAGAACTCAAGCAATGATGCGTGGACGAATATCAAATATTATTCAGAGCTTTTTGCAACGAGTGTGATTTGTTTTGCGATTCCTTATACCACAAGCACCCCGCAAAATGGTGTGGAAATTCCAGTACCGTGTAGTAATGATGTGTATCAACAGTGGGTTAATAGTAATGCTGAAGTGCCGGCTGAAATTTTGAAAAAACAAAGTGAACTACAAGCATTACCATTAACAGATAAGAAAAGTTATAGCCAAAACTTAACGATGATTCGCTCTAGCGCAAAACCTATCAAATATACGGCATTAACTTCAGTGCCTTTATATGACAATAAGTTATTCCAAAATCAAAAAGCCAATATGGTTTGGATTAGTGGTTTGGCATTATTAGCCGGTGCGGTGGATTTTGAGAATAGTTATGTGCTTGTTCTTGGAATGTTATTAAGTTCAGGTCTTGATGTGTTTTCAAGTTATATTAATGTTTTCTCCCAAGGCAAGCGCAGCCTTTACTTATATCCTTATCCTTATGAAAAAGGTGGGAGTAACGCTTTTTTAAATGCCCCTGATAAAGGTAAAGATGAATTGTGTGTTGCCAAAGATAGATTGGCTTTAAGTAATCAAAACGATGCAAAATATATGGGTGAGAGTCAAATAGACTTGTATATCAGCGATAAGATGTGTGGTGGGGAATACGACTATGCAAAAAAGGTTAGTTCAAAAGGAGGGCTACAACCTCATTATGAAATTATTTCAGCGCAACTGTTGGATTATCTGATTGACAAAAAAGTCGTTAGTCCAATATTTAACACAACGGGGATAGCTGCAGAAATAACCGCGCAAAATGATGATAGTGGTGCAGCCCAAAAAATAAAAATTGCAGCAAGTGATCTAAAGAAAATCTATACAAACTATACCCTTCAAGGGATTCCTTTGTTTGCGCGCATTTATCAAGGGCGTTTGCTACTATATGCCAGTGACAGAGCAGTTCAAGCGGCGCTGAATGATCCTATTAACATCATGCTAAATAACTATTTAGTAGGACAAGCAAAAAAAGTGGGACTAAGCATAACTAAAGAGCAAACATTTGTTCAACCTGTTGCCTCATCCTCACAAAAGGTACAAGGAGTTGTGCTTGATAAGTCATTGAAGCATGTATCAAATGCATTGCAGAGTAACGCTGCAGTCACTACTGAGTTGATGCAAAGCTTTACGCTAAATGATGCAAGTAATACTTTGGTAAATACCGGCAAAAGCGACAGTAAACAAAATGTTGATATGAATAGGCTGCCAGGTAATATTGAGAACTTTGCCAAGATAGTTGGCTTGGTCGTTGCCACAGGTGGTGCCGTTGCTGTTGTAGGCGGTATTATAGTGGATCAAATTGAAGAAACACGATTGTTTAATCGAGAAGTTATACCAGCTGAGCTTGAAAGAATTAAATTAATGAAACGCAAGATGGAAGAGTTGTGGGCAAGCTTTGATGTGACTAACAAATTAACAAGTAGTGATGTAAACACTTTAATAGAGAATTATCAGCAAACCATGGGCGTATTAAATGAGGCGAGTAATCTTCCTGAGGCAACAGAAAAAAACTTAAAAAGCGCAATCAATGATTATGAGCAAAGCATAGCGCGTTCACAAGAAACGCTAGGCTTAGTGTTAAAAGCAGCAGAAAAATTTGATCAACAATTAAAAAGTTTGCAAGAGGAATTATTACAACAGAGTTGGTATTTTGTACTAGAAAACAGAAACATGGTATTAACAAGAGGCTTTAAGATGATTTCTGATCAACATGATGCGTTAGATGCCCGAGTAGCACAAATGGCAAGCGTCAGTGAGGAGATTATAGGGCTTGCCAACGGAGGTAAACGTGCGACGATTGCATTGTCACAATTACAAAGTGCAACTGATGCCACTGTTCAAGAAAAAATGGTGCAATTGAGTAATATGTATCAAAATTTTGCGATGGAGAGTGGGTGGGGATTGGCAGGCGTGTATACAGAAACTAATCAAGCAAATGTGCTTAACACCGCGCTTAATTATCCCGAGGGAATAAATACAAAGCTATCGGAATTAGCAAAACAGCCCAAAGGGAGTTTGGGGGCGAAAAATAGCATTACTGAAGTGACTGATTTTGCGGTTAACGATTTTGAGCAACGTATTATTCAGTTTGACGAGTTGTTAAATAATGCCATTGAGCTTGAAAGGGTATATTTATTTACAATACCCTATATAGAGCTCAAAAAAACGGTTGCTATATATGAGCAGACGATTAATAAGCAATCTGAATTGTTAAAAGGAGTGCTTAAATCAAGAGCAAATGGAGAAGAGCTCTACCCGCAAATTAATTCAGCTAAGCTTGAGGCGCAAAATAAGCTGGATAAGATTAACCTGAAAGCTGATGACAAGTTTATACAAGTTCTACAAAACCAGAATTTGTCAGAGGCTATGGTTGATGAGCTATTCTATCAAGAAGATTTCATTACAGAGATCAATAAACTTTCAAAGCAGAGCAAGGTAAGAATAGAAGTGCAAACGCTACTGGATAATTATATCCAAACATTACCTAAAGACGTGATGGTAGAGAATCTTGATGCTTTGGTTGCAGAAGCTGAGCAAAACGTTGATTTGGTGCAAAAATCACAAAAGTATATTGAATTTAGGCTTAAACAAAGACAGCAACATTTGACTGTTGTCGATGAGATTTTTAAAACAAATCCTGAGTTTGCGGATGCTAGCATGTATGAGGAGTCAATGTTTGAAAGTGAGCTTTTGATGCAGAAAGTAGCATTATTGTATGAGGATAATCAGCAATTACACACGGCTAAATATGATTTAAATATCAAACTAGAAACAATAAAAACCAAGCTAACTGAACAAGGTGTTATTAAGTCTCAATATGTATTACCAAGGTCGCGTGTGATTACATCAGAAAATCTGATTACCCAAGCTAGGCGACAGATTGGTGAAGAAAGTGAGATTGTTGAGAAATCTGCGTTATTGAATGAGTTTGAGAATATCATCAAAGAAAAATAGCTTGAATGCCAAATTTATAATGACAACTCAATGTGAGGATATAAACTTGTTTAATCGTTATATTCTTTTGATAATTACATCGTATGACTCAACAATCGCTACCATTAGCAACAAAGAAAATATCAGCAGAGGTATCATTACCAGGCTCAAAAAGCTTATCCAATCGCGTATTACTAATTGCGGCAATGGCAAAGGGTGAGTCGGTGATTGATAACTTGCCTTTAAGTAAGGATGTATTAGCCGGTGTTGGCGCATTACAAACCTTGGGTGTTTCACATCAGTTTGATAAGGCATCAAGGCGCATTGTTATTCAGGGTGCTAATGGTTCTTTCCCTAATCAAAAGGCACGCATTTTTTGTAATGAAGCGGGAACGTTGACTCGCTTTATTATTCCATTGTGTGCCGCACAAAAAACAGGTGAGTATTATATCTATGCTGCTGACAGAATGATGGCGCGTCCCATTGCTGAGCAGTTATCTGTATTAAGCTCTTTGGGTATGCGCGCAAGCTATGAGCAAAATCAAGCGTCATTGCCTATGACTATTTTGGCAGAGGGTTTAAAGCAGACAAGCAATGTAAGCATTGATGGTGCTAAGAGTAGTCAGTTTTTGTCAGGTTTGTTAATCGCATCTCCTTTGATCAACGGTGGCTTAAGCATTCATTCAGATACCGATCACCCGCAACCCTATGTGCAAATGACGGTGGATATGATGCGTGATTTTGGTGTGTCAGTTGATGTGGAAAATAATCTTTATAAGATACAAGGTAATCAAAGCTATCAAGCGCGACATTATGCAATTGAGCCAGATATTTCCACCGCATCGTACTTTTGGGCATTGGCGGCAATCACGCAAGGTGATGTTAAAGTTAAGCACGTAACACGCGATGCTAAGCAAGGTGATATTCGTTTTTTGGAAGTGCTTGAAAAAATGGGCTGTCAAGTGATCGACGAAGAAGATGGTATTCGCGTGATCGGTGGCGATGTATTGCATGGTGTGACAGTAGATATGCGCAATTTCTCTGATACATTCATGACTGTTGCCGCAATTGCGTGCTTTGCTAGGGGGCAGACACATATCACAGGACTTGCACACACGCGTTTACAGGAATCAGATCGTGTCAGTGCTATGGCTGAGGGCTTAACACGTTTAGGTGTTAACGTGACAACAACTAAGGATAGTATCCATATTTATCCTGAAAAATCATCGCTTAGAGCTGCTATTGTCGAAGGGCATAATGATCATCGCATTGCAATGTCATTAGCACTGATTGGTCTAAAGCAGGAAGGTGTTATTATCAATGGTGCTGAGTGTGTTAGTAAAACATGCCCTGATTACTTTGAGCGGATGGCGAAAATTATTTAGTTCATGCGCAAATCACGGTAAACTGAGGCCATTTTTGATAGAAAGGATGATTGATGCAAGATAGGCAATTACTGGATTTAGAGGTGATGTTATCGCGCTTTAGCGTCAGACGTGCTTTTTATCTAGGAAAAGTTAAAAAAGCTTATTTTGAGCGAGTTTCCGCAGTGCATCATTATGCAGCAAGCGGCTTTATTTATGATGCGCAGCTATTTGGCGCAAGCTTTAATGCTGGCAATTGGCCGTTTGCGAACAAAAGCTTTGATCTAATTATACTTGATAATGTGTTATTAAATCCTAATGATGTACATAAGATTTTAATGGAAGCCATTCGAGTGCTCAGTGATGATGGTTGCTTGATTGTGGTGCAATACAAAAAAAATCAGAACATAACCATTCCATTTCGTTTTGTTAATAAAGAAATAAAGTCTCAAGGTTTACATAAAATTGAAAGTCATTATTATGATGTGTTTAATGTCAAAGACTTCAATAAATGGTTGCCGTGTTTGTTGCCTGAGAGCTTTTCTTGTGAGTATATTGCAAGCTTCAGCAAACAGGTTATTTCGTTAAGCCCATTGTTCTCTGGGGCAACGGAAATGGTTAAGTTGCCAGGGAAATATGCCATTGGCATGAATAAAGCGTTTAAAGTGAAGAAATAAAATAAGTAGATATAACAAAATAGATGAATACTCAAAAAAACAACGACGTAAATAAATTAAAAAAGATTGTCATTTATACCGATGGCGCGTGCAAGGGTAATCCTGGGCGCGGTGGTTGGGGGGCAATTTTGCAATACAAAGCTAAAACCAAAGAGATCTATGGTGGTGAAGATAATACTACGAATAACCGCATGGAGTTATTGGCAGCAATTAAGGCATTACAGCTATTAAAAGAGAGGTGTGATGTCGAGCTTTACACTGATTCCAAATATGTGCAGCAAGGTGTTAATGAATGGCTTGATGGTTGGATACAGCGCGGTTGGAAAACGGCAAATAAGCAACCAGTAAAAAATCAAGACTTATGGCAGATGCTTGATCAGTTGCGTCATAAACATCAGGTGAAATGGTGTTGGGTTAAAGGACATAATGGTCACCCATTAAATGAGCGTGCTGATGAATTGGCTAATAAAGGGGTCGTGCATAGTGAATAGTAAATCTATTAAAAATAAGAAGATCTATGTAATCTATACCGGTGGCACGATTGGAATGGTCAAAACCGATAAGGGTTATGCACCAAAGCAAGGCTATTTGTTGGATAAAATTAAAACGATCAAAGATTTTTATCATAATGATGTGCCCGATTTTAAGATCAATGAATATCCTGAGTTGATTGATTCAGCAAATATTAAACCGGAGGATTGGATCACCATCGCACTGGATATTGTCAATCATTATGAGCAATATGATGGCTTTGTGGTGTTGCATGGTACAGATACGTTAGCATATACTGCATCCAGTTTGTCGTTTATGTTAAAGAACTTAAACAAGCCGGTGATTTGCACAGGCTCACAGATCCCAATTTCTGAGCTAAGATCAGATGCCTCAGATAATATTTTGCATAGTTTGATCTTGGCAGCAGATGAGCGTATTGCTGAGGTTTGTGTGTATTTTAATAAGCAGCTATTACGGGGGAATCGCTCGATAAAGGTTAATGCCTCGGGTATGGATGCGTTTAATTCACCTAATTATCCAGTGCTAGGGCACGTGGGTATTGATATTGAATTAAATGAAGCCTACCTGTACCCGTGTGATCACAGTGAGCCAGCTGAGATTGAGTTTAAAACCCTAGGCGTGCCTAAGATTGCAGTGTTATCAATTTTCCCAGGCATGGATGCGAATATCTTAAAAAAAGTATTACAGCCACCATTGCAAGGATTGATTCTTAAGACCTATGGTGCAGGTAATATCATGAACTCGCCTGAGATTCTCTATGAGCTTATCGAGGCATGTCAGCGAGGGGTGATCATCATCAACTGCACACAATGTGTAAAGGGCAGTGTCAAAATGGGGGCGTATGAAGCTGGCATTGGGCTTGTAAATGCTGGTGTCATCTCAGGGCATGATATGACTGATGAGGCAGCATTGACCAAACTCTTTTATCTTTTGAGTATTCCGGGGTTAACACAAGAAGAAGTGAAATTAGCACTACATAAAAACTTGCGAGGAGAAATAACGTTATGAAATATTTAACGAAGCTGATGGAGCAAAATCGTCAATGGGTTGACGATACCAATCAAAACAAACCAGGTTTCTTTGAGAGTCTATCAAAGCAGCAAAACCCGGAGTATTTGTGGGTTGGTTGCTCTGATAGTCGTGTGCCAGCAAATCAAATTTTGGGATTGCTGCCAGGAGAGGTCTTTGTCCATCGTAACATTGCTAATGTTGTTGTGCATTCTGATTTGAACTTTTTATCTGTATTGCAATATGCGGTTGATGTATTGAAAGTAAAGCATATCCTTGTTTGTGGACACTATTGTTGTGGAGGTGTTAAAGCAGCTACTATGAATGAGTCGCATGGGTTGATTGATAACTGGTTAAGACATGTTCAAGATGTGCATCATAAGCACAAGGAGTTATTAAAACCTTTTGACCATGGTGAGTGTGAGGCTTTAGCGCAAGGGGTAGATTGCAAAGAGCAAAAGCATGCGGTGATGTGTGAGCTTAATGTGGTTGAGCAGGTAATTAATGTCGCCAAAACTACGGTGATCCAAGATGCTTGGCAGCGAGGGCAGGAGGTGATGATCCATGCTTGCGTTTACTCTGTATCTAATGGTTTCCTGCAGCAGATTGCTTTTGGCGTGGCAAGTAATGATGAAATTGAAGATTTTTATGATAAAGCATTAACCAGTATACAGCGTGATTTATATAAGGCGAAAACATAATGGCTGAGCAAAAGAGTGTTGATAAGACAAAGTTTTTTGGTTATTTAAGTATAGGCGTTGGTATGGCACTCGCAGGTGGCTTTGTATCATATGGAATTTTGAATTTTCATGCATTTAATCGTTATGTTGCGGTTAAGGGTTTGGCAGAGCAAACGGTTAAAGCGGATAAAGCCATTTGGAGTATCAGTTATAGTGTTAATGCCAATAGCTTAAAAGAAGTCTATCAGAAGGTTGATCAAGATCAATTGGCAGTGAAAAACTTTATAAGTCAAGCAGGTGTGGATGCCAAGGCATTACAATATGGCAGTATTTCGCTAAATCAAAACTCGCATAGTAAAGATCAGGTTAATACCTCAAATTACAGTGCTTATGGTAGTATGACAATTACGACAGATAAGGTTGATTTAGTGCAAGGTTTAGCACAAAAAACCAGTGATTTGGTCGCCAAAGGTGTTGTCGTTAGTAGTAGTAATGTTGCCTATAAATATACAGGGCTTAATAGTATCAAACCAAAAATGCTCGAAGATGCCACACAAAATGCCAAAACCGCGGCATTACAATTTGCTAAAAATGCGCAAACCGCTTTAGGCAGTATTCGTCAAGCATCGCAAGGTGCTTTTACGATTAGTAATCAAGATGCTTCTTATGGAGATGGTGATCCCTATAAACTGGTTCGTGTTGTGGTGAGTTCTGAGTATTTTTTGAAATAAAATAATAGAGCACTCCCTTGATTGCCATTTTGTAAACTGACATGTGGATAATGATTGGCTATTAACCATTGTTTCTGCTAGCATTTTTATGCTGCGTATTAATATTTAACCTAAGTTTGGAGTCATCAATATGGCAAAGCCACTTTATGAAAGAGATTTTTATGCTTGGACGATTCAGACTGTTCAAGCGTTAAGAGCTAAAGCATTTAATAAAGTTGATATTGAACACTTAACAGAGGAGTTAGAAAGTATGGGTGCAAGTCAAAAGCACGCATTAAAAAGTAGGCTGCGTGTTCTTTTAATGCATCTGCTTAAGTGGCAATATCAACCTTCTTATAGAAGTAGAAGTTGGGGAAATACGATTATTGCGCAAAGAGATGATTTGAAAGATCTCATCCAAGATAATCCTAGCTTGAAAAGTAAAATTGATGAAATGCTTCCTAAGTCTTATAAGTTAGCATTATTAGATTTTGAAAATGAGACAGGCATTGATCCTAAAAAAGCCGAAGTGCCAGAGGTCTGTCGTTATAGTTTTGATCAGGTATTAGATGATGGGTTTTATCCTGAATAATTTTTTCTGTACCAAGTACCGTAAAATGGTTTGTGGGCGGTATATTATATAAGCGTTGGCTGAGCGTAAGTCGAAGCCATTATAAGCAATGTATTTCTAAACTCACCCTTCGACTGATACTCAGGGTGCGATAAATGCTAAGGGTTGATTTTTTGAATATTGATTTTTTTATATTGCCCACTCAAGATGATGAGCAATTTTATCAATTTGTAAGTGCACAGGTTAAATCCTATTACGCAGCAGGGAAAACGGTTGTGATCTATGCAGAGAATCTATCGTGTAAGGAGCTAGATGCTAGCTTGTGGTTTGATGGTGAAGATGATTTCTTGCCACACGCTTATATGGCTGAGGTGTCACCAGATTATGCAAAGCTACCGGTGGTGCTTGTGAGTGAGGCGACTTCTCTTAAAGATGTTAACAAAAACATATTGATTGATCTAACGTTGAGTAATATGCCAGCTGATAATGAGGCTAAACATTTAGTGAAAATTGTTGATCAAGAGCCTTCAAGACTACAAGCTTCAAGGCGTTACTATAAGGCGCTGCAGCAACAAGGTCTCACCATTAATGTACATAAGATATAAAAACTATCGAATATCAAGGAGGTAATATGAGATATCGTTTGTTGGCAATTGGCTTATTGAGTTGTTTGTTTAGCTATTCATGGGCGGATATTAATGTCGATATCAAACACCATGGGATGCTCAATCAGATAATAAGTGCTGCATCAGGAATAGAAAAATGGGGTGATAAATACTATGTCATTAGTGATGATAGTATGAATATGGCAGTTGTTAATAGCGAGTTTAAAGTTTTACAACTAATACCACTTGAAAAAGAGCAGTCTAAGCTTAATGCACCTATTGAAAAATCACAAAAGAAAGACCTTGAATCAATGGCAATTGGCAACTTTAGTGATGAGCCGCTTTTGATTGCTCTAGGTTCGGGTTCAAAAAAGAATCGCTATCTTGGTTATATTTATAATTTAAAAAATCAGCAGGTTAAAACGGTTGATTTGCAGTCTTTATATCAGGCATTAAAGATGCGCGTGAATTTGACTAAAGATGCCAAGATTAATATTGAGGGTTTTGCGATAACACAAGATAAGGTATATATCGCAAATCGCGGTAATGCCCATAAGGACATTATTTTTGTGTTGCCAAAAGATGTGTTTTGGCAGTTATTAAATGCGACAAAGCCAAGTAACAAAGAGGCTGATATTAAGGTTGTCAAACCTAACATGCCACAAATAGGGCGTTATGCTTCTACTTTTTCAGGTTTGGATTATGATGCAAATGATAACTTGCTTTTATTCACCACATCCATCGAGTTAACCGATGATGCTTATCATGATGGATTGGTCTTAGGTAGCTTTGTTGGAAAAATCGCGTTGGATAAGCTAAAGAATAATGTGGATTTAACAAACTATAGTCAACTCTTATTTGATGAGCATGGCGTTATTCAAACAAAAATAGAATCAATTATCTTTAGTGAGAAATCTGACAAAGGAGTTAATGCATTTTTAGTCAGTGATAATGATGGCAAACCTTCTGAATTTTACCAAGTTGAAATATATTAAATAACTTGATCTTTAAAAATACTTCAATGCTTACATTTAAACCTTGTTTTTGTCAGGCTTAGATTAATTCTGATTGCTTGCTTCTTCACGGTAGCACTTCAATTTATTTGTGCTAGAATACGCAAGATTTTGTGTTTAACACGTTAATTTTCTTGATAAGCAGGAGAAAGCAATGAAACATCAAGGACCACGAAATATAGGGCTTGGCTCAATAAAGTCCTATTCGTTCCCTATTACGGCAATAAGCTCGATTATTCACCGGATCACTGGTGTGTTAATGGTTGTGTTATTGCCGTTTTTATTATGGGGTTTTAGTTTGTCAATGCGCTGTGGTGGCGACTTTTATTATGTACAGGATTTGTTAATCCATTCACCATGGAGTGTTCTCGCTTGGATCTTTATATCAGCGGTGTCATATCATGTGATCGCAGGCATTCGCCACTTGATTATGGATTTAGGATTTGGTGAGGAAATGTGTACTGCTAAAGCTTCTTCAATCGCTGTTTTAGTGCTAGGTGTATTAGTAACAATTTTCTGGGGGCTTTGGTTATGGGTAATGTAACTTCATGCACACGTTCAGGTTTGAAAGACTGGTTTTTGCAACGTGTTACCGCAATCATTATTATGTTATATGCAATCTTTGTCGTGATTGTTGTCTTAACACTATCCGGTGATGGCTCATATCATACATGGCTTGCGATTTTCCAAAATACGTGGGTAAAAATATTTACGATTTTAGCATTTTTGTCATTAATGGCGCATGCGTGGATTGGTATGTGGACGATTTTTACTGATTATGTGAAGTGCGCATGCATTCGCGGGTTCTTGCAAGTAGCTGCAATTGTTGGTTATCTTGCGTGTTTTATTTGGCTTATTTGTATTTTATTTTAAGGGGTATT
Organism: Cysteiniphilum sp.; assembly: GCF_057495195.1. Lineage (NCBI taxonomy): Bacteria > Pseudomonadati > Pseudomonadota > Gammaproteobacteria > Thiotrichales > Fastidiosibacteraceae > Cysteiniphilum > Cysteiniphilum sp. The sequence goes on from NZ_JBXTEF010000006.1 coordinate 20,847, forward strand.
GATAATGAAAATTGCAGTACAACAATTTGATGCAATCGTTGTTGGTGCCGGTGGCGCTGGAATGCAGGCAGCATTTCAATTAGCTCAATCAGGGTTTAAAACCGCAGCGATTTCAAAAGTGTTTCCAACGCGCTCGCATACGGTATCAGCACAAGGCGGTATCGCTGCGGCATTAGGAAATGTTGAATATGATGATGGTCTACCATCAGATGATTGGAAATGGCATACCTATGATACGGTTAAAGGTTCTGATTATATCGGTGATCAGGAAGCAATTGAATTTATGTGTGAGAATGCACCACAAGCAATTATTGAGCTTGAGCATATGGGTATGCCATTCTCACGTCTAGAAAACGGTAAGATTTATCAACGTGCTTTTGGTGGTATGTCACGCAATTATGATGTGGGTAATATTGCCAAAAGAACATGTGCAGCATCCGATAGAACAGGGCATGCGTTACTACATACGCTTTATCAGGGTAATTTAAAGCATGAAACCAAGTTTTTTAACGAGTGGTATGCGCTTGATTTAGTAAAATCTTCAGAACATGCAATTGCCGGTGTATTGGCAATGAATATGGAAACCGGTGAAATCGTGTTCTTCCAGTCAAAAGTAACGATCTTAGCCACAGGTGGCGCGGGACGCATTTACGAATCAAGCACCAATGCACATATCAATACGGGCGATGGTGTTGGTATGGCATTAAGAGCAGGTATTCCATTACAAGATATGGAATTCTGGCAATTCCACCCAACAGGTATTGCAGGCGCTGGTGTATTAGTAACCGAGGGTTGCCGTGGTGAGGGTGGAATTCTGCGTAATAAAGATGGCGAGCGCTTTATGGAGCGTTATGCGCCAAATGCCAAAGATTTGGCATCGCGTGACGTGGTATCACGTGCATCACAACAAGAGATCAATGAAGGCAGAGGACTTAAATTTGCAGGCGTTGATTGTGTCCACTTAGATTTAACGCATTTAGATGAAAGTGTTATTAAAGAGCGTCTACCAGGTATTCGTGAGTTGGCAATGACCTTTGCAGGTGTTGATCCATTAAAAGCACCGATTCCTGTGGTACCAACTTGTCATTATATGATGGGTGGTGTTCCTACTAATAAACACGGTCAAGCATTAACACAAAACGCCAATGGTGAAGATGTTGTTATCGATGGCTTATATGCCGTTGGTGAGTGTGCCAGCGTTTCTGTGCATGGTGCGAATCGTTTAGGTTCTAACTCATTACTGGATTTGGTGGTATTTGGTCGTGCGGCAGGTATGCATGCTGAGGATGCATTGCGTGCTGGTATGCAGCAACGCGATGTAACCGATGAAGCATTAGATCAAGCGATGGCGCGTTATAACCGTTGGGAAAATAACAAAGGTGGTGAGGGTGTTGCTGAGTTACGTGCTGAGCTGCAAAAGGCAATGCAGGTTGATTTCTCAGTATTTAGAACAGAACAGCAAATGCAAGATGGTTTAGAGCGTTTGAAATCATTGCGTGAGCGCGTGCAAAAAGCATCTCTTGCCGATCACTCACATGTATTTAATACCGCAAGAATCGAAGCGCTTGAGCTTGACAATCTTATGGAAACGGCGATGGCAACGGCTGTTCTTGCATTGACACGTAAAGAGTCACGTGGTGCTCATTCACGTGAAGATTACCCTGAGCGTGATGATGAGAATTGGTTGAAGCATACGCTTTATTTCCTAGAGGGAGATCGTCCGTCAACGCGTGATGTGAATATGAAGCCATTAAAATTAGAACCATTCCAACCAAAAGTAAGAAGCTACTAAGGAGATAACGGTGGAAGTTAAATTTAAAGTTTATCGCTATAATCCTGAAGTCGATAATAAGCCTTACTATAAAGATTATACCGTGACAGTTGAAAATGAGGGCACAAAAGTGCTAACAGCGATTGAGCTGATTAAACAACAAGATCCAACACTGGCTGTGCGTCGCTCATGTCGTGAGGGCGTTTGTGGTTCAGATGGTATGAATATCAATGGTAAAAACCGCTTGGCATGTATTACCTCTATTGGTGAGGTATCACAACCTATTAAGCTGCAACCTTTGCCAGGCTTGCCAGTGATTCGTGATCTGGTGGTTGATATGGATCAGTTTTACAAAAACTACGAGAAAGTGAAGCCGTATTTGATCCCCGCTGAGGGTGATATGCCAGTTAAAGAGCGTCTACAATCGCCAGAAGATCGTGCGAAGCTTGATGGTCTGTATGAGTGTATCTTATGTGCATGTTGTACGACCTCATGTCCATCATTCTGGTGGAATCCAGATAAATTTATTGGTCCATCTGGTTTGTTACAAGCTTATCGTTTTGTGGTTGATTCACGCGATGGTGCAACACAAGAGCGTTTGGATGCATTGCAAGATCCGTTTAGCGTCTTTAGATGTCGCACAATTATGAACTGTGTGAGTGTTTGTCCAAAAGGGCTTAACCCAACCAAAGCGATCGGCAAACTCAGATCGATGATGTTAAAAAATAACGTGTAGTTAAGAAGAATCAAGCGCCGGAGATCCGGTGCTTTTTTGTTTGAACTAGTAAAAAACTAAAAAAAAGTAAAAGAGTAGAAACTATGAGTGAAACCCAAGAATCAATGTCTTCATGGTGGCAGTCTTCGCAACTATCCGGTAGTAGTAGCGCATACTTGGATGCTATTTATGAGGATTATTTACAAGACCCTAATTCAGTAGATAGTAGTTGGCGCCAGTATTTTGACGCGATTCGTGACAATAAACATGAAGTCTCGCACGCACAAGTTCGTGAAGACTTTATCGCTTTAAGCAAAAACCCATTTCGCTTTGCACTGAAAACGCCTCAAGGGATGGTTGTTGACTCAGGGAATTATCCTGATGGTGGTGATAAAGTCTCAGCAGTGATGGATCTTGTTTATATGTATCGCAGCATTGGTCACAAGGTTTCGCATTTAGATCCTCTGAATATTAAAAAACCTGAAGAAACCCCCGAGCTTGAGCTTGATTTTCATGGACTTAATAACGCTAACTTAAATGAAAAATTTAATGTTGGTGTTTTTTCTGACTATCAAGCGTTACCACTCAAAGAAATCATTGCTAAATTGCAGCATGTATATACCGGTAGCATCGGCTATGAATTTATGCATTTAAACAATATGGCTGAAAAGCTATGGTTTAGACAGCGTATTGAAAAACAGATTCCTAATTTATCGGTTGAGCGCAAAACATGGTTGCTAGATCGTCTAACAGCTGCTGAAGGTTTAGAAAAATATCTTGGCATGAAATACGTTGGTCAAAAACGTTTCTCATTAGAAGGTGGCGAATCAATGATTCCTGCTCTTAATGAGATGATCAATAAAGCAGGCGAAGTTGCTGTTGAAGAGATTGGTCTTGGTATGGCGCATCGTGGACGTTTAAATGTCCTTGTTAATATTATGGGTAAATCACCTGAGAATTTATTTAAAGAATTTGAAGGCGCACAGGATAAAAAGTTTTTATCAGGAGATGTAAAGTATCATTTAGGTTTTGCCTCTTGGCATAAGACACCAAAAGATGAGGTGCGTCTAGCATTAGCATTTAATCCCTCACACTTAGAGACTGTTGATCCAGTCGTAGAAGGGGCAGTAAGAGCGAAACAAGAATGTTTTGCGGATGATAATCCACAGGGTAAGGTTGTACCGATTTTAATTCATGGCGATTCTGCATTTTGTGGTCAAGGTGTGGTGATGGAGACATTTGCTTTATCACAAACCAGATACTATGGCACTGGAGGCACAATTCATATCGTGATCAATAACCAAGTCGGGTTTACAACGGATAAAAAAGAAGATAACAGAAGTAGCTTGTATTGTACTGATATTGCTAAAGTTGTTGAAGCACCTGTTTTACATGTTAACGGTGATGATCCTGAGGCAGTGCTACGTGTTGCGGGTCTTGCGATGGATTACCGCATGATGTTTGGCAAGGATATTGTTATTGATTTGGTGTGCTATCGCCGTCATGGACATAATGAAGCAGATGAGCCATCAGGGACACAGCCGTTGATGTATAGCATTATCAAAAAATTACCAACAACACGTACTATTTATGCTAAAAAACTTGAAAGTGAAGGTATTGTTTCAAAAGCGCAAGCTGATCAAATGGCCAAAGCGTATCGTGATCGCTTACAAAAAGGCGAAGTAGTTGCAGATATAATTACTGGTGACCATCATGAGCGCCATACTAAATGTGTTGCTGATTGGCGTCCGTATGTTAACCAAAAATGGGATCAAGCAGTTGATACGCGCATTGATAAAGCGCAATTGGTGAAATTGGCTCAAAGCTTAAATGATTTGCCCGCTGATTTGACATTACAACCCCAAGTTAAAAAGGCAATTGATGATCGTATTAAAATGGCTTCTGGAGAAATTCCAGGCAACTGGGGCTTTGCTGAAAATTTAGCGTATGCTACGTTGTTAGCTGAAGGTTATAATGTTCGTTTATCAGGTGAAGACTGTGGTCGTGGTACATTCTCACATCGTCATGCAGTGTTACATAACTATGATTACAGCAAAACAGAATTGCCAGATTATACGCCATTACAACACATTAATGACAAGGCGCAATGTCACATTATTGATTCTGTATTATCAGAGTATGCGGTACTTGGTTTTGATTATGGTTATAGCTGCTCAGCACCTGAGACGTTAACCATATGGGAAGCGCAGTTTGGTGATTTTGCTAATACCGCGCAAGTCGTCATTGATCAGTTTATTGCAGCTGCAGAAGAGAAATGGGGTATTTTATCAGGTCTTGTCATGCTTTTACCGCATGGTCAAGAAGGGCAAGGGGCTGAGCATTCATCAGCAAGACTAGAGCGTTTCTTACAATTATGCGCGCATGATAATATGCAAGTCTGTGTGCCAACGACACCTGCGCAAATGTTTCATATGTTGCGCCGTCAGATGTTGCGCCCATATCGCAAGCCATTGATTGTGATGTCGCCTAAGAGTTTGTTACGTCACCCGATGGTGCATTCAACACTGGATGAATTAGCTGATGGACAATTTTATAACGTGATTGCCGAAGTTGAAGATATTAAGCCGCAATCAGTATCACGTGTGATTCTATGTTCAGGTAAGGTCTACTATGATTTGTTGGCAGAGCGTATTGATAAAGAAGTAAAAGATATTGCGATTGTGCGTGTTGAGCAGCTTTATCCATTCCCGCAAGTGGATCTTGATAAGGTATTAGCGCCTTATGAAGCGATTAATGACATTGTTTGGGTGCAAGAAGAGCCTGAAAATCAAGGTGCTTGGTGGATGATTCAGCATGAATTGCGTAAAGTATTGCGTAAAGACCAAAGTTTATCTTATGTTGGCAGAAAAGCAGCGGCAGCACCTGCGGTAGGTTATCCGTCATTATTCCATGCACAACAGAGTGAGCTAGTTGCTAAAGCATTGAAGTTGGATAAATAAGATCCATTTCTAAAGATGGTAAAAGATAGTAAATTAAATAATGTTGATAAAATAAGTAAAATAAAAAAGTTAAGGGTGAACCATGACAGAGGTAAAAGTTCCTGTTTTTCCGGAATCAATTGCAGAAGGTACAATTGCAACATGGCATAAAAAGCCAGGTGATCGTGTTGAAGAAGGCGATGTGTTGGCAGAGATTGAAACAGATAAAGTGGTAATGGAAGTCCCAGCAATGGCAGCTGGTACGATGGGTGAGATTACTAAGCACGAAGGTGATACGGTTCTTTCTCAAGAAACGATTGGTTCAATTACTGCCGGTGTTGCAAGTGATGCTCCAACTGCTGAGCAGCCTGCTGAAGCAGTGCAAGTAGTAGCTCCTGAGTCTTCATCAACTGGCGAAGCTGTTACGGTTAATGCTCCAACGTTCCCTGAGTCAATTGCTGAAGGTACAGTAGCAACATGGCATAAAAATATTGGTGATCAGGTTGAAGAAGGTGAAACTTTAGTTGAGATCGAAACTGATAAAGTGATGATGGAAGTGCCAGCAGCACAAAGTGGTATATTGACTGAAAAACTTAAAAATGAAGGTGACACGGTACTAAGTGCTGAAGCAGTTGCTAAGATTAGTGCCGGTAGCGTGAGTGCTACAGCAGTAGTTGCTCCAGTAGCAGCAGATGTAAAAGAAGCGCAATCACAAGATCATTTGTCACCTGCGGTGCGTCGCGCGGTTAAAGCCAATGACGTTGATGTGAATAATGTACAAGGCACAGGTAAAAATGGCCGCATTACCAAGCAAGATGTAGTCAGTGCGCCTGTATCTACACAAGCTGCAAAACAAGCGCCAACAACTCAAGCGACTGATGCAATGAGCTTTGAGGGTGATCGTCCTGAGAAGCGTGTGCGTATGACTCGCTTGCGTCAAACGATTGCAAAACGTTTGGTTGAAGTACAGCATAGCAATGCGATTTTGACGACGTTTAACGAAGTTGATATGAAGCCTGTGATGGATCTAAGAAAGCAATATAAAGATCTTTTCCAAAAGACACATGATGCGAAGCTTGGCTTTATGTCATTCTTCTTAAAAGCAGCTACAGAGGCATTAAAGCGATTCCCTGAAGTTAATGCATCAATTGATGGCACAGATGTTGTCTATCACGGTTTCTTTGATATTGGTGTGGCTGTTGGCTCAGATCGCGGTTTAGTTGTTCCTGTGATTCGTAATGCAGATCAAAAGTCTTTTGCCCAAATCGAGAATGACATCATCGAGAAGGCGATTAAAGCACGTGATGGCAAATTATCATTAGAAGAGATGCAAGGCGGCACATTCACGATTACCAATGGTGGTACCTATGGCTCGATGCTATCAACGCCAATTATTAACGCACCTCAAAGCGCGATCTTAGGTATGCACAATATTGTTGAGCGCCCAGTCGTTGTGAATGGTGAGATCGTGGTTCGTCCGATTATGTATTTGGCATTGTCGTATGATCACAGAATTATTGACGGTAGTGTCTCAGTTAAATTCTTAAAGACCATTAAAGAGTTGATTGAAGATCCCGCTAGAATGTTGTTGGAAATCTAATTTTGATACTCTAAATGTTCATGAATTAATCGATGATAGTTGATAAAGCGTTGCTTGCTGATTTTATCAGCGGCAATGGCTTCATTAATCGCACACCCTTTCGTGTTTTCAATGTGTTCACAGTTTCTAAATTTGCACTCATTCTCTAGTTGTGCGAACTCTTTAAATCCTGCAAAAATATCTGCTTTATCCAAATGCCAAATACCAAATTCACGAATGCCTGGTGAGTCAATGATATTGGTATCTTGATCTAGATGAAATAATCGCGCACTGGTTGTGGTGTGTTTGCCGCGACTGTTTTGCTCAGAAATCTCACCTGTAAGGGTTATATTCTTGCCAAATAAGGCATTAAGCATCTCAGATTTGCCAACACCTGATTGACCAACAATAATTGAAGTTTTATGTTGTAAAAGCGTTTTAAGGGCTTGAAGGTTTTTATGACATAAAGCAGAACAAGTAATAAGCTCATAATCTAATCCGCGATAAAGATGAATAATTGCCTCAAGCTGTGCCTTATTGTCAGACTCATCAAATAAATCCATTTTGTTGAGCACAATAATGGGTTTGATATTCATATGATGTGCAGCGACGAGATATCGATCGATATAATGCTCAATTGGCGGGGGGGTAACAGCAAGCATAATAATCAGCTGATCAATATTTGCTGCCATCGTTTTGTGGTTGTGTGCGAGTTTACTAGGGCGTATTAGTGCGTTACTTCGAGGTAAGATTTGACAGATAACACCATACTCACTGTTGTCTTGTGGTAGATAAAGTACGTTGTCCCCTGCAACAATGGCGCCTAAGTTTTGACGGTATTGGCAAAAAATAATCTCACCTGTTTGGCTTTCAAGCTCAATGAGTTTGCCGCGATGTGATATCACAAGCGCTGACAAAGCATGTGATAAGTCGTCACTAGATGCTTTATGTTCTTTGATATTGCGAAGCTGTTGTTTACTTAAATTACGTTTTGCCAATGGTGTTCTTAATCTTCAAAGAGTGTTGCAGTGGATTATAGCTATTGATATAAAATAATACAGTACAGATTATGGATTAAACGTCCTAAATTCAATTCGTATTTGTGTTCAGTGCTTATCACTTCTGGATTTTTCATTTAAAACAACGTAGAATTCAACCCTAGTTCTTCAGGGCGGGGTGAAACTCCCCACCGGTGGTAATTCTATAAATATTTAGAAAAGCCCACGAGCGCTTTGGCTTTAAGGTCAAAGGTCAGCAGATCTGGTGAGATTCCAGAGCCGACGGTTATAGTCCGGATGAAAGAAGAAGTAATATGATTAACATATGTGTAAAGTACAAATGCATTATATTTTAAAATGTTGAATGTTGAATGTTGAATGTTGAATATTGAATGTTGAATGTTGAATATTGAATGTTGAATGTTGAATGTTGAATGTTGAATGTTGAACCTATTATCAATGTGTTGCTTTTACCCATTTTGCATATGTTTATTTCTTTTGCTTGTCCCTGAAGTTAAGTAAATTAATAAAAAGGTGATTATTGCAAGTGTTTCAAGCAGATTATTTTTATATGTCTCAAGCGCTGGTGTTGGCAAAGCGTGGTGCTTTGACTGTGTCACCTAACCCGATGGTTGGTTGTGTGATTGTTAAAAATGGTCAAATTATTGGTGAAGGTTGGCATCGTTTTGCTGGAGATAAACATGCCGAGATTCATGCCTTAGATCAAGCAGGGGATAGTGCGCAAGGTGCGACTGTTTATGTTACTCTTGAGCCATGTTGTCATGTAGGCAGAACAGGGGCTTGTACCGAGCGCTTGATTACGGCACAAGTTGCTAAAGTCGTTGTTGCAAGTGTTGATCCTAACCCGCAAGTAGCAGGTAAAGGTATTAAGCGTTTACAACAAGCAGGTATTGTCGTTGAAACAGGGCTTATGTGTTATGAAGCGACTGCCATGAATAAAATATTTTTTCATTATCACACCCATAAACGTCCATATGTTATTGCCAAATGGGGCATGTCACTCGATGGTCAGATGGTTACTCATCCCCAAGATAACAAACAAATTACCAATCAAGCATCACAGCAACAAGTGCATAATCTACGTAATAGCGTTGATGCGATTATGATTGGGCGCCAGACGCTGATTGAAGATAACCCAAGTCTTACGGTGAGGTATTCAAAGGCTGAGTTTATTAAACATCCATTGCGTATCGTGTTATCAAAAACTTGCCAGTTACCATGTGATGCAACGCTTTTTAATGATGGTATTGAGAGTCTTGTGATTAGTAGTGATTTAGCAGATCAAGATACGCTTGATGCATTAGAGCGTAAAGGTATTGAGTGCATTAAGGTATCACTGAATCAAGGTGAGACTGATCTTGAAGAGGTCTTAAAAGTGCTAGCGCAAAGAGGTATTACCAGTGTCTTAGTTGAGGGTGGCAGAACATTGCTTAATGCTTTCTTTGAGGCACAGTTTGTTGATGAAGTGCAAAGTTATGTAGCACCTATGATCATTGCTGATTTTAATCACAAGAAGCGCATTAATATCAAAGACAATGGTTTTTTGAATAATGATTATTATTGTATGGGACGCATAGAAAAAGCAGGAAAAATAGAAAATAAGAGGTCGTAAGAGGTAATTATGTTTAGTGGTATTGTACAGGAAGTGGCAACAGTTGAGGCTGTGTCAGGATCTGATCTGGTGACATTGGTGATTCGCTCAGAGCAATTAGCAAGTTGCAAAATAGGTGATAGCATCGCCATTAATGGTGTGTGCTTAACGGTCGTTATTTTGGATAAAGTAAAGGGGTTAGTGAGCTTTGAGGCGGTACCTGAAACACTGCGCAAAACTACCTTAGGACAGCTCATTGTCGGATCGCACGTTAATCTTGAGTTGTCGTTACGCTTAAATGATTTTATTGGCGGGCACATGGTGCAAGGTCATGTTGATGGTGTTGGTGAAGTGAAATCAATTACCCATGAGGCAGAGGCTTGGCTTGTCGCTATTTCTGCGCCTTCGGAGATATTAAGATATTTAGTCAATAAAGGATTTATCACCATTGATGGTATGAGCATTACTGTGATTGAAGTCAGAGATGACTGTTTTACGGTCACTTTTATTCCGCATACGGTTGATGCCACTATTGTTAAGAATTATCAAGTGGGCACCAAGGTCAACCTTGAAGCGGATCCTATTGGTAAACACATTCATCATTATATGGAGAAAATACAACATGTTTCAAAGAATTAAAACACGCGTTGAAGCGGCAGTTAATGCCTTAAAACAAGGTAAAAGTATTATCGTAACCGACGATGAAGATCGCGAGAATGAGGGTGATTTAATCTTCCCTGGGCAGCTTGCGAATATTGAGAATGTCAACTTAATGCTACAACATGCCAGTGGTATTGTCTGTTTGGCAATGTCAAAAGCGCATGCCAAACGCTTGCAATTAAATCCGATGGTGCCGGCAGATTTAAACACCAGTCAATTTACGACGCCTTTTACTATCACGATAGAAGCAAAAGAAGGGGTGACAACAGGTGTATCTGCTAAAGATCGTGCGCATACGATTCAAGTGGCGTCAAACCCTGAGGTTGATCCTAGTGATATTAGTCGACCTGGGCATATTTTCCCATTAGTTGCAAATGATTATGGAGTATTAGGGCGTCAAGGGCACACAGAGGCAAGTGTTGACTTGGTGAAAATGGCAGGATTTCATCCTGCCGCAGTCTTGTGTGAGCTGATGAATAAAGATGGTAGCATGATGAAAGGCGAAGAGATTGAGCGCTTTGCTTTAGTGCATGATTTGCCGATATTAAGTATTGAGGAGCTTCGTTTATATCGCTTAGCAACGGAAAAGCTCATTACAAAAGCGGCAAGTAGCCTTATTCCTTTTCGTGATTATGGTGAGCTTGAGATGAGTGTTTTTATCGATCCGGTAACCCAAAGTGAAATCAAAGTTATAAGCAAAGACATTAAAGATAATCCACTGGTGCGTATTCACTCATCGTGTATTACGGGAGACTTGTTTGGTTCATTAAAGTGTGATTGCCAATCACAACTGCATCATGCGTTACACGAGATTGCCGAGCATGGAGGAATCTTGATTTATCTTGAGCAAGAGGGGCGCGATATTGGCTTGGTGAATAAGCTTAAAGCCTATGAGCTGCAGCGGACAGAGCGTATGGATACAGTTGAAGCCAATGAAGCACTTAATTTGCCAATAGATAATCGTCGCTATGATCATGCGCTGCAAGTCTTGAAATATTATGATATAAAGTCATGTCAATTATTATCAAATAACCCAGAAAAGGTGCAGGCTTTACAAAAGGCGGGTATTGCTGTGCAGGTGCTCGTATCAGAGTCAGATGTGCATGAGCATAATAAAGGATATTTACAAACTAAAAAACAACGGCTAAACCATAGCATAAAAGGAGTATGATAATGCCAAAGATTGCGATTGTTGTGAGTGAATTTAATGCGTTAATTACCGATAAGTTATTAGAAGGCGCACTTGAAGAGGCGCAAAGTCAGTCAATAAAAACGCCAGAAGTCTACAAAGTGCCAGGAGCCGTCGAGCTGCCCTATGCGGCAAAGCAGCTAGCTAAAACTAAGAAATATGATGCTATTGTCTTGTTGGGTTGTGTGATTCGCGGACAAACTGATCACTATGATTACGTGTGTATGCAAGTATCACAAGGCACACAAGATGTGATGATGAGCTATGACTTGCCGGTGATTTTCGGCGTGTTGACAACGCATAATAAGGATCAGGCATTAGCACGTGTCGGTGGTGAAAAAGGTCACAAAGGAAAGTATGCGTTAAAAGCCGCATTAGATATGGTTAAGCTTAAAAAAGAGATCAGTGCTTAATTTATTAGATTTTGATTTCTTGGGTAATTTCATATGCTGGGTAAGCAATTTTGCAATCGGTGTTAGTTTCTATTTTTTCTTTATTCTCCGTTTGATACGCAGGATACCCGCAGGCATATAAAGATAAGCACTTTCTGTTAGCATAATCATCGCTATCATTTTTGCAGTGACAAGAAGTATTGCTCTCATAGAGGCGACCTTTTTTAATGTGTTTGAAATGAATGCGAATTATATATATTTAATACTCTATTGTCTGTTTTCAAATGAGTAACAATTGGTATTTATTTTAATGTCAGTAAATTGTCATTTAAGAAGCAATATCAACAATTCTTTGGTGATTTTGCTAAAAAATCAGTCATTTTTAGTCATATGAACTATATTTAATTTGAGTTACTAATGCATATAATTGCAAGGGATTTAAATAATAACAGGAGATAGACTCATGAAATTTTTAGCCAAAGGAATAGCCATTGCAACTGTTTTAGCTGCAAGTCATAGTTTTGCTACAGTGATGACAAATAATATCAGCGGCTTGTATGATGCAGCCTTATTACCACAAGCACAACAGCCACTTTTATGTGTTAAAGATTCAGACGGTAAAGTTACTGAATGGAAGCATGGAGAACAGTTAGACCCGAACGCAATTAGTGGTAATAAATACTACTTTGGTGCTTCATTACGCTTAGGGGGATGCGCAGATAGTGATATTTATTTAGGTTGGTTAGATGTAAGTGGTAGTGACGTTAAATATAAGCCTGCCGATAACTCACATATCCAACTAACAGATTATAGTATTACCAATAATGTATTTAATGGTAAGGTTGCTTTTACTAAAATATTACCTGCAGGTAGCGGCTTCCCAACAAATACGCGAGTAACAGGTGATTGGTATACAGGTATTAATTTATCAGGGCTTGAATTCTCAACAATGCCAAATGCCAGTGTTATTCCTGATTTATCTGATGGTGGAGCCGATAACAAGCCAACCATTGAATTTTTAAATCAAGGAGCAAACACTATTCGTGTCCCAGTGCGCTGGGCATATTTGCAACCATATGGTTATCAAGATATTAATAGTTCTAATAATCAAACGGCATTTCAGGATTATTTTAATAATTTAGTGGCGCCAACCTTAGCAACAATCACATCACATAAATATTACGCTATTTTAGATCTGCATAGCTATATGCATTACAGTGCAGTAGGTAGTGAGGTTGCTGGTTGTACAGGGCAGGGGCAATGTCCACAAGGGGCTTTAGTTACAGACCCAAAATATTATGTCAATATTTGGGATAAGTTATACAGTGCTATTAAGCAAGATCCTGCTATTAATGAACAATATTTGATGTTCGATTTAGTGAATGAACCATCAGCAGCCTCTGGTGAGAAATTAACAGCTCAGCAAGTATTTGATATGGAGGTTGCTGTTATTAAAAGCCTAATAAATACTGGATTTAAAGGTAAGTTATTAATTGAAGGAGTTCATTTTTCAGGTTTGCATAGTTGGGATGCTGCGGGTAATGCAACAGTTTTTACGCGTCAAAATTTTCTTAATGCGGGCGTCAGTAGCGAAGTATTGGATAATCAAGTGATTATCAATGTGCACCAATATTTGGACAGTGATTTTAGTGGTACGCAGGATCAATGCTTGCAAGATATTACAACAACAGGTCCGAATGGTTTTAACTTAGATGTTTTTGTCAGTTACTTAAAAGCTAATAAATTTAAAGCAATAGTTACTGAGTTTGGCGTAGGGAAGGACCAAGCTAGCTGTGCTAAACCATTAGCTGACTTCTTAGCGTATATGAAAACACACGCTTATACTAAGACAAATGGTTATGGTTTTGTTGGTTGGACAGCTTGGAGTACAGGGCATGGCTGGGGTGATTACAATCTCAATATTACACCAAATGATTGGAAAGATAGTGTTCTTAAAGAATATTTTGTCAAATAGGGTGTTGATCCCAAAAATTGCAAATGGTATTTGCAAATCTACATGCAAATTGCAAACTGAGTTTGCAGTTTTTAATATCGTACCCTGAGCGAAGTCGAAGGGTGTATGTGCTTGTGGTATGTAAAAAGGCTTCGACTGACGCTCAGCCAACAGTTATCTTCTGATTTTGTTGCTTTAGCATAGACCGTACCCTGAGCGAAGTCGAAGGGCCTGTGTGCTCGTAGTATGTAAAATGGCTTCGACTGACGCTCAGCCAACAGTTATCTTTTGATTTTGTTGCTTTAGCATAGACCGTACCCTGAGCGAAGTTGAAGGGTGTATGTGCTTGTAGTATATAAAAAAGGCTTCGACTGACGCTCAGTCAACGTTTATTTAGCAGGGTTCAGTCATTATTTTTTAGATTTAAAGCTTATCAAGATTAAAATCACGGCACCAATGCAAATGGCAGAGTCTGCGATATTAAATGCTGGCCAGTGATAGTTGTTGATATGAAAGTCAAGGAAATCAACGACATAACCGTGGATCATACGATCATAAACATTACCCAAGGCGCCACCTAAGATAAGTGCTAAAGCGCAAGCAGTGAGGTTTTTATCTTTAGGTAAACGTGATAACCATATTAAGATCACAATAGCGACAATAAGGGCGATGCCAGAGAGGACAATCACTTGCCATGTGGTATTAGCATTACTTAGAAAGCTAAATGCCGCACCATAATTATGCAATAAGGTTAAGTTGAAAAAGGGCAGGACTTCAACAGGTTGTCCATAAGTTAGATTTTGTGAGGCAAGGTATTTTGTACCAAGGTCAATAATAATGACAATAATACTTAAAATAACCCAACGCAGTTGATTGTTACGCAAACTCACGTATCTCTCCTTGTTCAGTAGTAATGTTCTCAATACATCTGCCGCAAATATCAGCATACTCGCTATGACTGCCGACATCTTCGCGTCGATGCCAGCAACGCTCACATTTTTGTGCCACTGATTTCTCAACAACAATACTTAAGCCTTTGATACTTGAGTCATGCGCAAACTCAGGCTTTTCAGCTAATGGCTTAATATGTGCATCAGAGACGATCAACGCAAAGCGTAGCTCATCTTTAAGTTTAGCTAATTGCGCTAGTAAGGTATCATTAGCATAAAGCGTGACATTGGCCTCAAGGGAAGCGCCTAATACACCCTCAGCACGTTTGGCTTCAAGTAGTTTGTTGCATTCGGTGCGCACCTCTTGAATCGTTTGCCAAAATGGCAGATCAAGTTCAGCTGATTGTGGCATTTGTGATAAGCCTTGATACCACTCACAAGTAATAAAAGATAATTTCTCGCCAGGAATAGCATCATAAATTTCATCAGCCGTAAAGCATAAAATTGGTGATATCCAACGTACTAAAGCATGAATGATATGATACATTGCCGTTTGTGCGGACTTGCGTGCCAAACCGTGAGCTTTCGCTGTGTATTGACGATCTTTAATGACATCAAGGTAGAAGCTGCCCATATCAATTGAGCAGAAATGATGAATCTGCTGTGCCACAACATGGAAGTTATACTCATCATACGCTTTAATAATTTTCTGTTGCACTTCATCTGCTTTGGCAATTGCCCATTGATCCAATGCCACCAACTGATCAAAGTCGATTAAATCAGTTTGTGGATTAAAGCCCTCAAGATTTGATAATAAAAAGCGTGCGGTATTACGTAAGCGACGATAAGTATCAGCATTACGTTTGAGAATTTCATCAGATACGGTCATCTCAGTGCGATAATCAGTTGCTGCAACCCATAATCTTAGGATATCAGCCCCTAATGTGTTGACAACATCCTGTGGTGAGACAACGTTGCCAAGGGATTTAGACATTTTCTTGCCATGGGCGTCAACGGTAAACCCGTGGGTTAACACTTGCTTATAAGGTGCTTGATTGCGACGCGCTAAGCTTGTCAGCAATGAGGTTTGAAACCAACCACGATGCTGATCAGAACCCTCAAGGTATAAATCAGCAGGAAATTGTAAATCTTCATTATGCTCAAGCACACAAGCGTTTGAACAGCCTGAGTCAAACCAGACATCGAGTGTGTCGGTGACGCGTTGATAGTCCTCGGTTTCAGCAATGAACTGACTGTCATCAGCATCAAACCAAGCTTCCACTCCACCTTTGGCAATGGCATTAGCAACTTTTTCAATAATGTCTTGCGTTTGCGGGTGTAAGCTTTCCGTTTCCTTATGAATAAACAAAGGAATAGGCACACCCCAAGTGCGTTGACGTGAGATACACCAATCAGGGCGATCTTGCATCATCGCTTCAATACGGCTTTGTCCCCAACTTGGCACCCATTTCACTTCTTTGATGGTTTCTTCAGCGCGCGCACGTAGCTTATTTTTTTCCATACTGATAAACCATTGTGGTGTAGCACGGAAAATCAGTGGTGTTTTGTGACGCCAGCAGTGTGGATAGCTGTGCTCTAATTTGTTTAAATTAAGAAGAGCGTTGTTTTGTATTAATACTTCAATCACATGATCATTGGCTTTAAAGACGAATTCATTAGCAAAAAGCTCAGTGTTACTGTGATAGCAGCCATTGTTGTTGACAGGGTTGTCAACAGGTAGATCATGCAGTTTCCCTAATGCGAAATCCTCAACCCCGTGAGCCGGTGCAGTATGGACAAGACCAGTTCCAGAATCAACGGTAACATGATCACCGTGAAGTACGGGCACGATCCGGTTATAAAAAGGGTGGTGTGCTTTTAAGTCGGTCAATTGATCACCTGAGACACTGGCAAGGATATGATATTCTTCAATGCCAGCACGCTTCATAATTGACTCAACCAACTCTGTAGCAACAATAATATGTTGATCATGATTGAAGTTAACTACGGCATAGCTTATTTCATTATGCATGGCAATCGCCTGATTGGCGGGTAGCGTCCATGGTGTTGTTGTCCAAATAACCGCAGATGTGTTTTCAGGTAAAGTCTCTAAACCAAAGCGCTCTGCCCAAGTGTTTGGCTCAATGATGGCAAATTTAACATCGATCGCAGGTGAGATTTTATCTTTGTATTCAACTTCGGCTTCAGCAAGTGCTGAGCCACACTCAGGGCACCAGTGGACTGGTTTGAAGCCTTTGGTTAAATGACCATTTGCAATAATCTTACCTAAAGTTCTCACCATGTTGGCTTCGTAGTCAAAGTTCATGGTTAAGTAAGGCTTATCCCAGTCGCCTAAAATACCCAGACGCTTAAAGTCTGTAATTTGGCGCTGTACTTGTTTGGCAGCATATTTACGACATTCTTTACGAAAAGCATTGGCACTAATCTTGGCACCCGCTTTACCATGTTTTTTCTCTACTTGCAGCTCAATCGGTAGGCCATGGCAATCCCAACCTGGGACATAAGGTGCGTCGAAACCTGAGAGTGTTTTTGAGCGTATCACCATATCTTTTAAAATCTTATTGACCGCGTGTCCGACGTGAATATCACCATTGGCATACGGAGGACCATCGTGCAAAATAAACTTATCTCTTCCGGTGAAATGCTCGCGAATTTGTTGATAAGCTTCATCGCTATACCATTGTTTCAAGCGCATTGGTTCTTTTTGCGCAAGGTTTGCCTTCATTGAAAATGATGTTTTCGGCAAGTTTAATGTGCTTTTATAATCTGCCATATGTTACCCTTTAACCCGTTATTTTAAATTGCATTTCAACACCCCGCCTCGCAAGCTTGGCATCCCTCTTGCAAAGAGAGGAATCAAGCAGAAGCCAATTTAAATTCCTCTCTTTGCAAGAGGGATGGCAGCCGTAGGCTGACGGGGTGTTCTTTAAAGTTACCTATTTAATTGTACGTAACTCTGATTTTCTATTTTTTATATCTTTATTGTATGTTTTTCAAGCCACGTAAGTGCAGCCAGCTTATCATCATTAATTTGTGCTTTGAGTGCATCAAAGCTTGCAAATTTTTTCTCGCTACGCACAAAGTGCAAAAACTCAATCGTAACATATTGCCCATATAAGTCATGTGTGAAATCAAAAATATGTGTCTCTAATAAACGTAATCTGCCACCGACTGTTGGGCGAATGCCGATATTGGCAATGCCGTGATATGTTTTACCGTGAACATGCACGTTAACAACATAAACCCCTGAAACGACAACGGCTGTTGGCATTGGGATGTTAATCGTTGGAAAACCAATCTTACGCCCATTTTGATCACCATGATGCACGCGACCACTGAGCGAGTAGCTATGCCCTAAAAAATGCGCTGCATCATTGAATTGACCACAACTCAGTAGTTGACGGATATGGCTGCTGCTAATGCGTGTATCATCTATGGTATAAGAAGGGAGGCTTTCTACGCTAAAGCCATATTTTTTCCCTAAGTCTTGGAGTAGCTTAAAATCACCTTGACGCTGATAACCAAAACGAAAGTCATCACCAATAATGACATGCTGAGCATTAAGACCATCGACAAGAACCGTTTTAACAAAGGCTTCAGCTGATAACATCGCAAGCTTTTGATTAAACTGCAGGCACAACACCTGATCGATATTGAGTGCTTTAAATGCTTGGATCTTGTCACGAAAAGGCGTGATGCGCAAAGGTGCCTTTTCTTTTAAAAAAAACTCTTTCGGTTGCGGCTCAAATGTCACCACTGTCGCTTTAGCTCTATTGGTTTTAGCCAGTTGCTGCACATGTTTAATAATATACTGATGCCCCAAGTGCATGCCATCAAAGTTACCAATGGTGACAATACTTGGCGTTTGATTTTTATTGTTATGTAAATCTGCAAATCGTAACAGCTGCATGTTAAGTTTGTTTATGCCTAATTAATCGCTTTGATACATCACAAAGCGAGGTGTTAAAAACTGTCAAGCATTGTATACCAGTCCTATAGCTATCGTAAATAAATTTGCGGAGTTTGTTGACTTAAGAGGTAATATAAAAGAGAAAGTTTTACTTTGATTTGCTCATATCGTCTTTGATGGAAAATACATAACGGCTACTATGTTTTCGTAAGTGATGTGATGGTGTGACAATACTTGGGAAATGAGCATGATTTGGCGCATCGGGGTAGTCATGTGTTTCTAAGCAGACAGCGCAATGTGACTGATATGCTTCATCATACTTTCCTTTACAGTTGTTTAAAAAGTTTGCGGTATATAATTGCAAGCCTGGATAGGTGGTTAATAGCTGCATATGTATGCCCGTTCTTTCACTTGTTAGTTCAGCGCATGGCTGATATTTAGGTGCTTGAGCATCGTGTTGAGGCAAAATGTAAAACACATCATAACCGTTGTTTTGGCGTAATTTTTCATCACTCTGTAATAAACTGCTTGTTAATGATTTAGGCTTGGAAAAATCAAATGTGCCATGGGCTTTTGCAGTTTTTCCTGTTGGGATTAATTGATCATTCGTCTCAAGATAAGCATCACAATGAAGTGCTAGTTGATGTTGATCTAGCTGATTGCGTGTCGTGCCATTGAGATTAAAGTAGCTGTGATTGGTGAGATTACTAATCACAGCATTATCAGCAGCTTCTGTCAGGTAATCAATTTGCAGAGTGCCATCGGCTAAGATTAGATATTCAATGGTAATTGTTATAGGTCCAGGTAAACCACAATAGCCATCTTCAAGCTTGATATGATAAGCAATACCTTGAGCATAATCATTGCTAATGATTGATTGCTGCCAAACTATGGTCTTCAAATTGCCGATATGCAAAGCATTTTCTGATTCATTGGCATCAAGTCTGTAAATATGATCATTTAAGGTAAACTGAGCCTTGGCAATGCGATTGGTGACAACAGCATGCACCGCACCTAAAGATGGATCATTTTCTTTGAGATAATCTTGATAATCATCAAACCCCAAAACGATATCTTGCCACGTTTGATTTTTATCTTGTATCCATAGCGATTGAATGACCGCGCCGATATTTAAAAGCTGTAATTTGATGCGGGGATGGTTGATGTTGGTTTGATAAATGCCAAGTGTTTGATCTAAACATTGGCTATAAATCTGTGTTGCTGAATGGTCTTTTGTCATCGTTTTGCCATCGCTATTTAATTTGCGTCATCGACTAAATGGACCCCTTGATAAGCACGTGAGATATAAAAAGTAGGCGCTTTGTTAAAGCGTTTATAATAAGCGGATTTCAAGTACTGTTGATAATCATCAATCACATGATCTTGCACTAAATGTATCGTGCAGCCACCAAAACCACCTCCGGTCATCCGTGCACCATATACGCCAGAATATGAAATGGATAACTCAACCAAATAATCAAGCTCGTCACAGCTGACCTTATAGTCATACTGTAGTGAATTGTGTGAGGCATACATCAGTTTACCAAGTGTTAGCCAATCGGCATTTTTCATGGCATTAGCCGCTTGCAAAACACGATGATTTTCATTCACAACATGCTTAGCGCATTGCAAGCTCTCGATATCAAGTAAATCTTTTGATGCCATTAATTGCTCAACGGTTAAATCCCTTAATGAGGCGATATTAAAGATTTTGGCGACTTTCTCACATGATTCACGGCGCTTGTTATAAGCAGATTCCGCAAGGTTGTGTTTGACATTGCTATCACAGATCATGAGTGATACGTCGGTTAGGTTAAAAGGGATATGTTCTGCATTAAGTGATTGGCAATCGATGAGCAATGCGTGATGCTCACGTGCTGATGCGCAGATCATTTGATCCATAATGCCGCAAAGTGTGCCGATATACTGGTGTTCGACTTGCTGTGCAAGTTTGGCAATATCAGTTTTACTTATTTCAAGTTGATAAAGTGTGGCATAAGCATAACCTAAGGCAACCGTTAAAGATGCTGAAGATGATAGCCCCGCACCAATTGGCAGATTACTAGAGATATAAATATCAGCGCCTTTGACTTTTGTTATGTCATTAGTGCTTTGCTGAATAAGTGATAACATGCCACCGATGTAGCGACACCATTGTGAATGTTCTGAGTTTGAAAAATGATGTAAATCAAAGCGGTCTAATTGATCCAAGTTTTTGCTATAAACGCTGATTTTAGTATCATCGCGTGGTGCGATAGCAACTGTTGTGCCCATGTTGATTGCCAAAGGCATAACAAAGCCATTGTTGTAGTCGGTGTGCTCACCGATTAAATTAACCCGCCCAGGTGCATAAAAGCACTGATAATCTTGGCGATTAAAGATTGATTGATAGTGATTACGTAGATCATCGCTATGTTTTGCTAATATCATAATGCACGTAACCTCTTTGCAGCGTCTTCAGGTGTAATATCACGTTGTGATTCAGCAAGCATTTCAAAACCAACCATAAACTTTTTAACCGAAGCGGAACGTAGTAACGGCGGATAAAAATGAGCATGTAACTGCCAACATGGATCGTTCTTAGCATAAGGCGCGCCATGCCAGCCCATTGAATATGGAAATGAAACCCCAAACAATCGATCATACTTTTGCAGTAACGCTTTGAGAATACTAGCAAGCTTAGTTTTTTGGTGTTCATTGAGATAGTTAAGATGCGCGCAATATGATTTAGGTATTAATAAGGTTTCAAATGGCCAAACTGCCCAAAAGGGTACGACAACAAGCCATTCATCGTTTTCAAGTACAATACGCTCTTGAGCCTTTTGTTCACGCTTAACATAATCAATAAGTAAATTGCGTTGATGGTTTTGATGGTAAGTTTGTTGTTGACGGTGTTCTTTTTCAGCTTCAGTCGGTAAAAAATCACATGCCCAAATTTGCCCATGTGGGTGAGGGTTAGAGCATCCCATAATATCGCCTTTGTTTTCAAAAACCTGCACCCATTGGTAAGTTTTTGAAAGCTCATTAACTTCATTTTGCCAAGTAGATATTACTGTTGTAATGTCTTTTTCAGTCATTTCAGCCATGCTTAAGCTATGATCTGGCGAGAAGCAAATAACTTTGGCAATACCGTTGGCTGCTTGAGCGGTCATTAATGGATCAAATATTTCGTCAAGCTGTTCATTATCCTGTGCTGACATCAGAGCTGGAAAGTCATTATTAAAAACATATGTCTCACTATATTGAGGGTTTTTGGTGCCGTTTGCACGAACATTGCCAGGACATAAATAGCATTCAGGGTCATGTGTTGGTCTATGGTTAGCAGGAGGTAATTCACTAAGCCCTTGCCATGGTCTTGATAAACGATGCGGTGAGACGACAATCCATTCGCCTGTCAACGGATTGCGACGACGATGTGAGCGCTCAAATAATGGATTTGCTGATGTCATAAGGAAATCATGGTCTAAATGTTGGAAATTTACGATAAATGGTAGCGAAACTAAAAGACAGATTCAAATGGTTTTATGCTTTCATGGAATAGCTTTACTCTGGCTTATGATTTTTGATTGAGTTTCGAGCATGTTGGCATGTTTCAGTAATGGGGAAATTGGAAGTTCGGAAAATAATAAGCGGGTAGAATATTTACAAATAAAAATTAAATCGATAATATGCAAGCGAAATTATAATAAAAGCAGCAACATATAAAATAAAAACAGGGGGAGTGGGGAATAATGAAAGAAAAAAAACTAAACGCAATAACCATACGCGTTGCCATTATTGGCGCGTTGGCGGGGTTGTTGTTCGGTATGGATATTGCCTATGTTAATGGCTCATTAGATTTGATCGTCAAAAATTTTAGTTTAAGCTTAACGCAGTCGCAACATGTCGCAAGTACGTTACTTGTTGGTGCGGCAATTGGTGCGATTTTTAGCGGTTTTCTATCACGACGCTTTGGGCGAAAGGTAGTATTAATTCTGGCGGCATTAATTTTTACCATATTTACATTTGTTGGTGTTTTCGCACCTAACTTTGATGCGTTATTAGTATCACGATTTGTTGTTGGCTTAGCCGTTGGTATTGCTTCTTTTATTTCACCACTGTATCTATCGGAAATTGCGCCTAAAGAGTTTCGTGGTGGTATCATTGCGATGTATCAATTCATGATTACGATTGGTATTTTCTTGATGTATCTGTGTAACTCGGCGCTAAGTTCCACAGGATCTTGGCGTATTATGCTTGCTAGTATTGCTATTCCCTCAATCATTATGTTACTAGGTTGCTTAACTTTACCACGAAGCCCACGTTGGTTGATTCTAACTGGGCAGGAAGAAAAGGCGTTAGTCGTACTAAAAAGGATTCGTGATAATGATGAAGAAGCTTATCAGGAAGTAGATGAAATCAAAAATGCAACTAATGTCAAAGGTAGTGGCTTTAAAATGTTACGCCATGGCTTCTTTTTAAAAGTATTATTGTTAGGGATTTTACTGCAAGCATTCCAACAGTTTACAGGGATGAATGCTTTTATGTATTATTCAACAGATATTTTCAAGATGGCAGGTTTTGGTAACCCCGCAGTAGCTACAATTGTTATTGGTTTAGTGAATGTATTAACAACGATCTTAGCAATAAAGTATGTTGATAAATTTGGACGCAAGCCAATTCTTTATTTTGGCTTGAGCTTATTGGTTTTATCTTGTCTTATCGTTGGTGTCGTATTCAAGACTCATTACTCAGTTGAGTTGATTAATAACCTGCCTGTTTCACATATGCAATTAAGCTCAGCATTGCAGTGGATTACATTGATTTTTTGTTTGGTATTTATCTTTGGTTTTGCCATTTCAATGGGGCCCATGATTTGGATTATATGCTCTGAAATCCAACCGTTAGAAGGGCGAGATCTTGGTATGACTGCATCAACGACATCAAACTGGTTATGTAATGCTATTTTAGGTAACTTTGCATTGACATGGTTAACCTTTGCACCGGGTAATACATTCTTTGGTTTTGGATTGGTTTGTTTGGTTTGTATGTTCTTCACTAAGTTCTTTGTGCCTGAAACAAAAGGGGTTTCATTAGAGCAAATAGAGCAAAACTTGAAATCAGGTAAGCGTCTTGCGCATATTGGACGTTAGTTGCTGTGATCGGTTAATCGCTTGATAAATTACAGATGCTTAAAACCTTAGAAAAAAGCATAAGTAAATGATACCATAGCGGTGCTATTTACAAGTGAAGATAAAGATAGATTAACGATGATAGAAAAATTTGACCCAAAAGCTGAGCAGCCCGTGACTTTCACTCAAGCGGCTTTAACGCATTTTAGGAACCATTTGGCGAAAACTCAATCGCTTGCTATCAAGATTGGTATTACAACAACAGGCTGTTCAGGCTTGGCTTATGTTGTTGAACCGATTAAGGAAATTCCTGAAGGCTTTATTAAGATCGATGAAGAAGGTGTTTTGTTTTTCGTAGATCCTAAGGCGTTACAATATGTCAATGGTCTTGAAATAGATCATGTCAAAAGAGAGTTAGGTTTATCACAACTGGTTTATAATAATCCTAATGAGTCAGCGCGTTGTGGTTGTGGTGAGAGTTTCACTGTGCAACAAGAAGGATTAAAAGAGTAATGAAAATGTCTGATGTTGCTATTTTACGCCGCGAAGTTGAAGTAACCACAGTTCCCTATGGTGAGAAAATGACTTTGTTACCAGGGCAAGAAGTGCTGGTAACGCAAGCAATGGGGGCAAGCTTCACGCTAAATGTGATGGGTAATCTGGTTTATCTTGATGGTAAAGATGCCGATGCGATTAATCGTGAGGTAGTACTTCTGCCAAGTGATAAAGCCAATATTCAAGCTGGTGATGAGGTTAATCTCGATCTTTTATGGGATCAGCTACGCACGGTTTATGATCCTGAAATCCCTGTGAACATCGTTGATTTGGGTCTGATCTATGATATTTCAACCACGCGTTTGGACAGTAGTAATTATCATATTGGTGTACAAATGACATTATCCGCTCCTGGGTGTGGCATGGGTCCTGTATTAGTACAGGATGTTGAAGATAAGCTTAAACAATTTGCCAATGTCGAAAAGGCCGATGTGGTGTTGGTATTTGATCCGCCATGGAATTCTGAAATGATGACCGAAGAAGCAAAGCTTGAGCTTGGACTTTTTTAGGTTTGGCAAAGGACGTAAACCATGATAAAGGTAGTTTACCCCGGGACATTTGATCCTATTAGTTTAGGGCATATTGATCTAATTAAACGCGCGAAATCTTTATTTGATGAAGTGATTGTTGCTATTTCAACTGGTAATGGCAAATCAACGCTTTTCACTGAAGAGGAACGCTTTAACATCACCTCTGAAGTTTTGTCTGATATGCCTAATGTGCGTGTTGTGCGCTTACAAGGATTGATCGCTGATTTTATTGATGAAGTGGGTGCAAGTGCTGTCATTCGCGGATTGCGCGCAGTTTCTGACTTTGACTATGAGTTTCAAATGGCAAATATTAATAGGCATTTAAATAAAAAGTTTGAAACGATATTTCTAACGCCGGATGAAAAATATACGTGTTTATCATCAACAATGATTCGTCAAGTATCTAAAATTGATCCCCATCGTGTGGCTGACTATGTACATCCGGTGGTGTTAGATGCATTGTTAGCAAAAAGAAGTCACCATAACTAAGTTGAGAGTTTGACTTAAGAAACCTTTTGACATATTTCAAGAAAAGCCTTGGCTGCACGCGATAGCTCGACCTTTTTGTGATAGATACAAGCACTGCTAATATAGATCGGTGTATCGATAAGTGGTAATTCTTTAAGTTTATCTGACATCATATCCTCAGTAATAATTGACCAGCCAAAGCCTGATTCAATAAGTCTTTTAATGATTTCAAGCATATTGATGTTACTAAGCTCTGGTGAGCGGATGTTATGTTTATCCAGTAGTGTATGCAAAACCGTGTGATGCCTATTCTCAGGTGCTGGAGATAGCACAGGGACTTCATTTAAGCGCTGCACAATATCACCATTGTGCTGCCACAATGGATGATTTATAGCAATAACAGCGATAACACGACTTTTTTGCAGAATATGCCAATCAATATTTTCAGGCATATTTTCTTTCATGGTGATTAAGCCAATTTCTGCTTCAAGCGTGCTCACTTTTTCAATGATTGGTAATGAGTAAGTCGAGTCGAGTTTGATATTTACTTTGGGGTATTTAGATATAAATTCCTTAAGTATTTTTGGTAAAAAATTGAGTCCCAGATGATAATTGCAACTAATGCTTAAATCACCGATAACATCGTCTTGAAAAAGCTGCATTTTGTGCTCAAGACTACTCCATGCTTGAATTAGATGGTTAGCATAAGGGGTAAGGGCTTTGCCTGCGCTAGTAAGCTGAACCAGAGATCCTGTGCGATGAAATAGTTGATTATTCAATTGTGACTCTAATTGCGATATGCGCTTGGTGATCGTTGGTTGTGTTAGAAATAATTTATCAGCCGCGGCAGTAAATGATTGGGTTTCAGCAACGGCTAAAAAAGCGCGGATATTCTTTATTGATTCCATATTTGAATGATCTCCATTTATTTAATTCATTTTATCTATAGTGTAGCGCTTGTTAGAATAATAACATAATAAATTTTTGCGAAAGGTTGATTTGATGATTGTATTAATGATTTATTTGGCAGCGGGCATTGTCACGGGTATTTTATCTGCATGGGTAGGCGCAGGTGGTGGCGCTATTATCATCCCTTTGATGTTAGTGGTTTGTAAATATCAAGGGATGTCAAATGTGATCGCTATTCATTTAGCGGTTTCAACATCATTGGCATTTATTATGATCAATGCACTTTATAATGCTTACAAACATTATAAACATGGGCATTTAGTGCTGACAATTCTAAAAAATGCGCTGCCAATGATCTTTATTGGTGCGATTTTAGGTACCATTATTAGTGAGTTTATGCCTGCAAGAGCGATTGAGATTTTGTTTGCCGTCGTGCTTTTAGTAAGCCTCATTAAAACATTTCGTTTGAAGAAAACACACGCGAGTGAAGATATTGTGATGCCGTCTAAAGGTTCATGCATTTTTCTTGGTAGCACCACGGGGTTATTATCAAGTATTGTTGGCATTGGTGGTTCGAGCATTGTTAATCCGTATATGAAACACTACCATTATCCAATGAAAAATTGTGCAGCAATGGCGGCAGCAACCGCTTTCCCAACGGGCCTAATCGCTACTATTACCATGCTAATATCCAGTTATCATGCTGCGGGGATTCCTGCGTATAGCTTGGGGTACTTATATTTACCTGCCTTTTGTGGGTTATTGGTTGGCTCAGTTATCGGCACACCAATTGGTATTCGCATTGTTAAAAAATGCCCTGAAGTCATATCCTTGTGGTTATTTCGGTTAATTTTAATCTATGTGATTATTGATATGTTGTAGTATTCAAGTTTATCCATTTGAGGTTTTTATTGCAGCGAGTGAATCAGGTTTGCCAAAAGACTCTAAAGCGCAATGTCATCAGATTAGAACGATTTCAGTTCAGCGAATAATGAGTCATAAAATCGGTGTACTAAAAAGTGCCACCATTGAGAAGATTAATGTGAGTATCCGCTTACATTTAAGTGTCTAAATTTTGTATTATTCGAGTGGTACATCTAGTTACGTCAGGTGTTTATTTAGTTGCGGTTTCCTGAGAACATACCTAGGAATTGTAAAATGGTTAAGAAGATATTTAGGATTGAAACATAAATAGTGACTGTTGCAACAATGTAATTTGTTTCACCGCCACGTACGATTTGATTGGTCTGCCATAGTATAAAACCACCTGAGATAAAGGCAATAATAACAGACAGTGCTAAGTACAATGCTGGCATTTGTAAGAATAAGTTAACTACAATAGCAACTAATGCAATCAGTGCACCTATGCCAAGGAAAGAACCCAATCTTGAGAAATCACGTTTTGGATTTAAGGCAATTGCTGAAAGGCCTAGGAATATTGCACCAGTTGCTCCTAAAGACATCATAATAAGCTCAGAGCCATTACTAAATGTTGTAATGTAGTAATTCAATATTGGTCCTAATGTCCACCCCAGAAAGCCTGTTAATGCAAAAGTTAACACTAATCCCATGGGACTATTGCGTGTTGCTTGCACACCAAAGAGTAAAGCAAAGTAGACGATTAAAGTAATAAATGGGTTAATGGGAGGTGCTGCCACCATCATCGACCAGCCCGCTGTTAAGGCACTAAACAAAAGCGTTAGTGACAACAGTAAATAAGTATTACGTAATACTTTGTTCGTTTGAATGACAGAGCTGCCACGAGCATCAATCACGCGTGTGTTTTGTTGGTAGTTAAAACGATCGTTCATATTCTCTCCATATGATATTTAATTAAAAAGCTTAAAATCGCTGCTAAGTATATGGGGAGAGTCGCTGAAAAAACAATAGCCAATGGCTTAAATTTAGACATTTTTTTTATGATAGTGCATGAATTTTGATAATAGGTAGGCAACTAAAGCACATATTAAACCAGCAACAAACAGTGTGCCATAAAGATAAGATAATGATTGGTAAGTTGTCGTTAATGTTTGCGAATTAAGAATATTTTGATTAAGCGAAAAGACAAATACACCGATAGCTGCAGTAATGATAAAGAAAAAGCCCATTACGATAGACTCATATTTGCGTGGTGAGAACTTCCCAACCATTGCATAATACAAAGGTAACAACAATACTTTGGCAACCGAGTTCAACATCAAGGTAATAAGTAGCAGATAGTTCCCCGTCATTGCAAAGTGATTTAATGATTGAGAGAAGAAACTAAAAAATAACAAGCCACATGCTAATGCCATAAAAAAAGTAGCCAAACTAAATAAGCGAATTAAGCGCTTCATATGTTGCGTGTGCTTATTTTTATTCCACAGTACTGCCGAGACAAAGCCAATAATCAGTACCAAAGCAATATTGGCTTCAAAAAAGAAATCAGCTGATAAACTCTTAGCGTTAAAGAAGCCATAATCGCGGTTAAAAAGAGTGAGGTAGTTAAGAAAAATAGTAATAATACTCTTATCAGCCAACCAGAAAAACACGCTAAAGGCTAATAGAATAAGCAGCAAGCGGTTGCGTTTGCGCTGAGTTTCATCTTTTTCAAGATAAGCATAGATAAGCATGATGGTAACCGAGATAAATGCTAAGGCAATAATAAGCGCTTGTAACACGCGCTGATAATGCAGCAAGAAATCTGTCAATGAGGAGAGTACGATCAAAATAAACAAAACACTATAGGTTGATGGTGTGTATTTTGCTTCAACACCATCAATCAAACCAATATTGCGATTAAGATAAATGCCACCGGCTAAGAAAATCAGTACTGCAAATAGAGTAACTACGGACATAATCATAAACCAGTGCTGATAACTTAAGTGTTGCAATGTACCACTAATGGATAATGATAATGCAGCACCAAGAACCGTGGTCATATACATCAAGGTGAAGCCAGCGTGGCGTCTTGGGTCATCCTGGGTATAAAGAAAGCTTAATGTGGTGAATAGGTTGGGAATGACAAGGCCTACACCGATAACATAAGCGGAAAAACCAATTAAAGATAAGTTATTAAGTGATAATAGAATAAGGGCAACAAATGAATAAAGCATGCCGATAATCACCGAGCGGCGATGACCGATCATATAGCCTAGAATGCCACCGATTAATCCTGCGGCACTATATAAGAAAAGATTAGTCACAAGGTTAAAGTTGATGGCTAAAATATCAGGGGTTAACCCTTCTTGTGTGCTATCAGCAATGCTATGAATAAAGCCCGAAAAATGCACTGTGATGGCAGCTGTTCCCATGCTATAAAAGAGCGAGGTTAATAACAAAAACCACAAGCCAAAGGGTTGCTTGGTGTTAAGAAGTAGTTTTTTAGGTTTTAGTTGCATAGCCTATGTGCGTCAAATGAATCTTTGGCTATTATGACAATAATCTCATGATGGGTCTAACTGAAAATTGAGTTATCTAACCTTTGAGTCAATATTTGCGCATAGTCATTCAATACATCGGTAATGCTGATTCTAGGGTTATGTGCGTGAATTTGCGTCATTTTCAAGCCCTGATAACCACAAGGGTTGATATAGTTAAATGGTGTCAGATCCATATTCACATTAATGGCAAGACCATGATAGGTTAGTCCTTTTTTAACACGTAAGCCAAGTGATGCAATTTTAGCCTGATCAACATAAATACCTGGTGCATTTTCGATTGTGTGGCTAGCGATATCATAGGTTTTTAGTAAGTGCATGCATGATTTCTCAATCGTGCAAACAAAATCTTTAACACCTAAATTAAGGCGCTTAAGGTCAAACAAGAAGTAAATAACTGCTTGTCCTGGCCCGTGATAGGTGACTTGACCGCCACGATCACTTTGAATAACAGGAATGTTTTTAGGATTAATAATATGCTCGGGCTTACCATGACGACCTTGGGTGAAAACAGCCAAGTGTTCAACAAGCCAGATTTGGTCGTGAGTGTCCTCGGTACGTGATTGTGTAAATTCAACCATTGACTGATAAACTGACTCGTAGTCCTGTAATCCCAGATTTTTAATGAGGATTGACATCTGCTAAAGCACCATGTGAATCTCAGGATGCCCACTTAATGCTTGATAAATATTATCAAGCTGCTCTTTGCTTGTTGCTTCAAAGATTGCGGTAATAGAGATGTATTTACCAGTTTTGCTTTCACGAGTGGTGAATTCAATTTTCTCAGGATTTTCAATGTATTTCTCTAAGGTATTAAGGACAAACTCAGCAACTTCTTTTTGTGGGTTTGCCATGATTTTGATTGGAAATTGGCAAGGAAATTCAAATAAGGTTTCAGGCTGCTTTGCTTCATTCTCTTTGGCTTTAGTTGTCTCTGCAGGAAGTGCTTGTTCTTTTTTGTTTTCTGGTGTTTCTTTCTTGTCGTTATTACTCATATTAAATATAACCTATAGTTAGCAAACAATACTGTGCTTCAGTGTAATGTAAAGTATCAAGAAAATCATCTTGAAGTATTATCTTTTTCTACAAAAGGCGGTGGAGTTTCTCTTTGAGTTTTGCCAATGCGCGAGCGCGATGACTCACACTATTTTTAACCTCATTAGATACTTCAGCCATCGTTTGCTGATATTCAGGCAGTAAAAAAATAGGGTTGTAACCAAAACCATTACTGCCTCGACGCGCATGTGTGATACTACCGTCAACACGTCCTTCAGCGATCACTGGCATGGGGTCATGCTCATGCATTACAAGGGCTAAAACACATTGAAAGTGGGCTTGACGTTTATCATCTGTGATATTTTTCATGTCAGAAAGCAGCTTATCGATATTTGCTTCATCATTACCATGCTCACCTGAGAAGCGTGCTGAATAAATCCCAGGCGCCCCCTTTAAGGCATCAACGCATAAACCAGAGTCATCGGCAAGGGCGGGAAGACCCGTAAATTGCGCACAATGTCGAGCTTTTAAAATGGCGTTTTCAACAAAGCTTAAGCCAGTTTCATCAGCATCGGGGACATTAAACTCTGTTTGTGGAATGACTTTAAAGCCCAAGGGCGACAATATCTCGCTGACTTCTTTGATTTTCCCTTTATTACTTGATGCAAAGACAATATCTTTCATGTGTTTAGTGAACCCTGTTTAATAAATTGTGCGTAGTTTAATAGCAAATAAAAAACTAAGCAAATGAAGTAAATTGCTAGTCACTATTGAGCTGATTAAGTTAGTATATCGCATCAAAATTAAGAAAAGAGAAAGTATGACCAACGAGAAAAAGGCATTGATTGCACTGATCATAACCGTTGTCTTATGGGCATCTGCGTTTGTCGGTATTCGCTATGTGATGGAAGCGTTTTCAGCTGGTGGCTTGGCATTGTCACGCTATTTTGTGGCATCGATTGCTGCTTTAATCCCATTTTGTCTGATTAAGAATAAACAGTTGCCACGACTTAAAGACTTAATGATTTTTGCCATTCTTGGGTTTTTCGGCTTTTTCTCTTATAACATTTTGTTAAATGAAGGTGAGAAAACGGTAAGTGCAGGGTTAGCAAACTTTATCGTTGCGCAATTGCCGATTATCGTCACTGTTTTAGCGATGATTTTGTTTAAAGAGCGGGTTAATCGTTATGGTGTTTTGGGTTTTGTGATCAGTTTATTCGGTGTACTGGTAATACTCTTAGGAAGTCATAATAACGCGGGATTTGGTGGGGTGCTATTAGTCTATGGCGCGACCTGTTCAGGCGCGATTTACTCATGCTTTCAAAAGAAGTTCTTAGCACGCTACCACCCAATTGAAGTCGTGTGTTACTGCATGTGGCTAGGCACTTTGATGTTGATGGTTTTTGCGCCCGAGGCAATAAAGTCAGTAATACATTCGGATATGTCACATCTCTTAAGCATTGTTTATATGGGTGTTTTCCCCGGAGCGATTGCTTATTTACTATGGGGATACGCCTTTAAACATATCAAGGCAGCGGCAGCATCAAGCGCTTTGTATCTTATGCCCATTTTCACGTTGATATTAGCAGCTATCTTCTTATCCGAAATCCCAAGTATTCTTTCTGTTATTGGTGGAATTATTGCCGTTATTGGCTCGATTGTGATTAGCAAGTTTGGTGTAGCTGTTACGCCAAAAGATCAGTGAAGTGGTTACAAAACCTTGAGTTTAACGAGTCAATTTGAAACAATGCACGACATGAAAATCTTAAAATACGATAACAGATAGCATGAGTCAGCATAAAATGAGTATTAAAGGACGTATTGTCCATATGCTATCGTTTGAGTTTATCGCCTTGTTGATTGTGATTCCACTATCGTATTTTGTGCTTAAGAAAAATGCAGTCGCACTGGGTGCTTTGGCTGTTATTCTTGCGATTGCGGCAATGCTTTGGAACTTTATTTATAACTGGCTATTTGACGTGATTGAAAATAAATGTGGCGGTGTACGCTTTAAGCGGAAGTTTTGGTTGAGAGTAGTGCACGCTTGTTTATTTGAATTATCTTTATGTTTGGTGAGTGTGCCCTTTGTGATTATGTTGTTACATTTACCTTTTATTGCAGCATTTACGGTGAACTTAGGTTTTGTGTTTTTTTATTTGTGCTATGCACTTGTTTTTAATTACATTTATGATCATATTTATGTGAGGGTTGTGAATGCAAGGCTGCATAAACAAAAAAGAAATGTATAAAGAGTAATTAGTTGGAGTTGGCATTTTAGAAAAAACTATGATTTTAAAACATCCCGTCAGCCTACGGCTGCCACCCCTCTTAAAAAGAGGGGAATTAGGCAAGGATGATTTTTATTCCACTCTTTGCAAGAGGGGTGCTTAAGCGTGCGAGGCAGGGTGTTGAAGTAGAAAAAGTGTAGATGCCAATAATTAAGAAGGTTTAAAAAATAAGAGAAATAGGAAAAGGAATTGAATAATGGTTAATGCTCAAATTTGCTTTTTAGGTGGCGGTAATATGGCAAGAAGTATTATCGCGGGGTTAGTTAGCGATGGTGTTTCTGGTCAATCAATTACGGTGGTTGATCATAACCAAGACAAACTGGATATGCTTAATCAGCTGTTTCGTGTCAATACAACGCAACGTGTTGAGGATGCAGTGAAAAATGCCGATATTATTATGCTATGCGTTAAACCACAATCATTAAAGGAGTTGATGTTTACAGTTAAAACGGCATTGCATAAGCAGAATAAACCCTTATTTATATCGATTGCAGCGGGTATTACCTTGGCACAAATTGCGCATTGGCTTGTTGGTGATTATGCGATTGTGCGTGCTATGCCAAATACCCCAAGTCTTATTGGTTGTGGTGCCAGTGCGCTCTTTGCCAATGAATATGTCTCACGTCAGCAAAAAGAGATGGCTGAGCAAATTATGCGTAAGATTGGCGTTATTACTTGGGTTGACCATGAGAGCTTAATTGATGTCACAACCGCGATTTCAGGTTCAGGGCCTGCGTATTTTTTCTTGATGATGGAACATATGATTGATGTGGCAGTATCACTAGGATTAAGTGAAAAACAAGCGGCATTGCTCGTGACGCAAACCGCCTTTGGTGCAAGCAAAATGGCGTTAGAAAGTACACAAACCTTGTCACACTTGCGTCAAAATGTCACCTCAAAAGGAGGAGTGACTGCTGCGGCATTAAAAGCTTTCTCAGAAACAGGGTTTAAAGAGAGTATTGCAAAAGCGATCAAAGAGAATCTCTCACGCTCACAAGAGCTGGCAAGCCAGTTTGGTAATGCACTAACACATGATGAACAAAAGGATAAAGTATGATTAATGCCGTTAATAATGTAGGACTTTTCTTAATAGAAATTATCTTTAGCCTATTTGCCTATGCGGTACTGCTTAGGTTCTTTTTACAATGGGTAAAGGCTGATTTTTATAATCCGTTTTGTCAGTTGATTATTCGTGTGACCAATCCTTTGTTAAAACCATTGCGTCGCATTATTCCTGGTTTTTTTGGTTTGGATTTTGCAGCGCTTGTTTTGGCGTACGTTGTGCTATTGCTGCAAATTATTTTAATACAAATGCTAAGCGCAAAAAGCTTTTATATCCCATGGGCGATTATTTGGTTTGTGGCAGTGATAAAGCTTATTCTGACGGTAATCTGGATGTATATTATCTTGATCTTTATTCGCTCGATTGCCAGCTGGTTTGCGCAAGGTTCATATAACCCAGCATTAATGGCATTGCATCAGTTGACTGAACCACTGCTTAGAAAAGCACGCAGAATTATTCCGCCAACACAAAGTGGGATGGATTTCTCACCAATGTTGGTGTTGCTTATACTTATTTGTTTACAGATATTTATATCATCTATTTTTGGGATGTAGCTAGGCTTTCACTGTATAAACGCAGAAAAATATTAATCTTGCGTTGACTATATTTTATTTGATACAGGCATAGTATTCACATAGACTTAAAGCGAGTTTTATGTTGGAGAGAGTAGTGAAGTGTCAGATTCATCGATGGTGGCGACTCGTCGGATAGTGCCTTTGATTGTCGCAGTGGTGATTTTTATGGAGTTCCTAGATCTCACCATTATTAATACCGCTATTCCTAGCATTGCCAGAGACTTTGGCATAAGCCCGATTTTACTTAAATTTGCGGTAGCAAGTTACTACATTAGTCTTGCCATCTTTATTCCGATTAGTGGTTGGTGTACTGATCGCTTTGGCACAAAGAGAGTGTTTTTGTTTGCGGTGATAGTTTTCACTTTATCATCACTTGCTTGCGGCATATCAAATTCAGTGGTAATGTTGACACTTTGCCGCTTTTTGCAAGGTGTCGGTGGCGCCTTTATGACGCCTGTGGCACGGATTATTATCTTGAGATTATTCTCACGCAAAGAGCTGATCAAGGTGCAAGGGGTTATCTTCACGCCTGCGATGCTCGGTTATGTATTGGGTCCTTTTGTCGGTGGGATAATATGCGATAGTCTGAGTTGGCATTGGATCTTCTTTATTAATCTGCCAATTGGTTGTTTGGCGTTGATTGCAGGATTTATTTATATTCAGCAGCATGTCGCTAAGACGCTAAAGCGCTTTGATATTGTTGGGTTTTTAATTGCTGGTTTTGCTTTGGTGATTGTCACCTTCGGTGTCGAGATGATTGGGCATTATGATATTGTCAGTAAAGGTGTTGTTTATACAAGTATTGTGATCGGCATCGTGTTATTGCTGATACTGGTGGTGCATTGTTTGAAGAAGGTTAATCCAGTACTTGATTTGATTGTTTTTAAAGTCAAAACATTTAAAACAGCAGTGTCAATGAACGCAATATCATTTGCATTAACAGCAGGTGTTTCACTATTGCTGCCTTTGATGTATCAAGAAGGTTTTGGTTTTGACGCAGCAACCTCGGGACTTCTAACTTTACCAATCGCGGTTGGCTATTTAACCTTTAGAGGACTTGCTAATCGTATTATCTCGCGCTTTGGCTTTAAAGCTGTTTTGCAAGTAAATTTGATTTTGGCAATGATCTGGCTTATTGGTATTGCGCAGATTGAGCAGCATAGCTCGGTTATTTATATTGTGATTATTGAGTTCTTGTATGGCTCAAGCACAATTTTGATAGGTTCAGCCATTGGCGCATTAACCTATATGGATCTTAATGCGGATCAAGCAGCTAATGCAACGTCAATTGATCTCACAATTCGTCAATTTGCGGCATCGATGGGTGTGGCATTAACAGCGATTGTTCTAAGCAGTATGTTAAGTGTATTTAATTTATCCCTTTTTAGTCCAAGTGCTGAGGTGTATCACTACAGCTTTTATGCGATGCTAGTACTTTGGTTAGGAGCGTTAATCATAAGTCTTAGCTTAACTAAAGCCGATGGCATGGCGGAGCTAACAGCAGCGAGGTAATTTAAACGCGCGCAACAGCTCGTTTGAGCTTATCCATTGCCAGCTCTTCAATTTGGCGGATTCGCTCGGCAGATACATCATGCTTTGCTGCTAAATCGTGAAGGGTAAGTTTATCTTCAGCAAACCAACGCGATAAGATGATGTCTTTGCTACGTGCATCCAGCTTATCAATCGCTTCTTGTAGTTTACTTTGAACTTTTTCCTCATAGTCATCCTCAACAGCTGTCTGCTCCGGATTTCTTGATTGATCTTCCAGGTATAAAGCCGGATGAAAACTTGACTCATCGCCTGATTCTTCAACCGGTGCATCAAATGCCATATCATAGGCATTCATGCGTTTTTCCATCTCAAGGACAGTTTCAGGTTTAACACCGAGCTCTTTGGCAACACTTTGGATTTCTTCATCACTAAACCAACCAAGACGTTCTTTACTACTTCTCAAATTAAAAAACAGTTTGCGTTGCGCCTTGGTTGTTGCAATTTTAACAATACGCCAGTTTTTTAAAATATAGTCATGCATTTCAGCCTTAACCCAATGCACGGCAAAGGAAACAAGACGCACACCGACATCAGGATCAAAGCGTCGCACGGCTTTCATTAAGCCGATATTACCTTCTTGGATTAAATCAGTAATAGGTAAACCATAACCCGAAAATCCGCGTGCGACTTTAACAACAAAGCGCAAGTGTGAAAGAATCAGCTTTTGTGCCGCATCAATATCATTTTGTTGGCGTAAGCGATGCGCTAGTTCTTTTTCTTCTTCTTCGGAAAGCATCGGGATACTGCTGGCAAAGCGGATGTAGCTATCTAAGCCATCCGTATCAGAGAGTGCTGGTATTGGTAAGGTGTTTTTTTTAGGAACGAGTTCTTTACCCATATGCTGCTCATGTTGTCGATAATGCTGCAAAGTATAGCACAGATGGCGATTTGCCAAACATGTTTTAAGCGTGAAAATATTTGTCCATAGAAACAAAAAAACCGCTTAACGCGGTTTTAATGATGGCGTCCCCAAGGGGATTCGAACCCCTGTTACCGCCGTGAAAGGGCGGTGTCCTAGGCCTCTAGACGATGGGGAC